>JAYVWD010000492.1:0-12867 GCA_043786345.1 Pseudomonadota bacterium | reverse complement strand
GCGCTGACGCTCTCGGACCGGATCGCCGTCATGAGCCGCGGCCAGGTCGAGCAGGTCGGCACGCCGCACATGATTTACCAGCGGCCGGCGACCGCCTTCGTCGCGGGGTTCATCGGCACGAGCAACGCTTTTCCGGGCATCGTGCTGCGGCGCGAGGACGGCCTGCTGGTAGTCGGCTGCGGGGTGCTCGGTGAAGTCAGAATCCCCGCAAACCGCCCGGGTTATGGGGACTTCAGGGACGGGGCGGCGGTGCGCATCCTGCTCCGTCCCGAGCACCTGCGCGTCGAGGCGGGCGCGTCGCCGCTGGCGGTGCGGCTCACCGACGTGCTCTACCGCGGGGCGACCTACGAATTGCTCGGCGAAAATGAGCATATACCCGGGGCATTCAGCGTCCAGGTGACGGCCGGAGCCGGCGCGCCGCCGTGGACGCCGGGCGCCCGGATCGTCCTGGCCTTCGACGGCGCCGACGCGCACCTGATCGGCGCGGCGCCGTGAAGCCGCGCGAAAAGGCGCACGGGCATTGGCTGGCCCTACCGCTCCTCATTTGGATGGTGACGTTTTTGCTCGTCCCGCTCGCGATCGTCGCGGTCTACAGCCTCCTCCGGCGCGGCTCATACGGCGACATCATCTGGGAGCTTAATCTGGGGAACTACCGGCGGCTCCTCGACCCGCTCTACCTCGGGATCTACGGCGTGAGCCTCGAGATGGCGGGCGCCGTCACGCTCGCCTGCCTGAGCCTCGGCCTGCCGCTGGCGCTCGTCATGGCGCGGGCGCCGCGCGCCTGGCGGACGCCGCTGATGGTGCTGTTGATGGTGCCGTTCCTGAGCAACTTCGTGGTCCGCGCCTATGCGATCAAGATCCTCCTGAGCAGCGACGGCCCGGTGAGCGCCGTGATCCAAATCCTCGGGCTCAGCGCCACGCCGGTGAGCCTCACGGACTCGCCGCTCGCCGTCTGGTTCGGCATGCTGACGAACTACCTGCCGTTCATGGTGTTGCCGATCTACGTCGCGCTCGAGCGCTTCGATTTCACCCTGGTCGAGGCCGCCTACGACCTCGGGGCGACCGACCGCGCGGCCTTCGTGCGCGTGCTCCTGCCGCTCGTGCGCGCCGGCATCCTGTCGGGCTGCCTTCTGGTCTTCGTGCCGGCGCTCGGGGAGTTCGTGATCCCGGACATGCTCGGCGGCGCGCGCACGATGCTGCTCGGCAATCTGATCACCGACCAGTTCTTAAAGGCGCGCGACTGGCCGTTCGGCGCGGCGCTCGTGCTGCTGCTGGTGGCCTTGATGGGCCTCGGCTTCCTCTGGCAGCACCGCTGGGAGCGCGTCCGTGAGCCGTGAGCTGAGCCCGGCCGCAGGCACGAAGCGGCTCGTCATCGGCATCGCGGCGGGCGCCTTCGCGCTGCTTTATGCGCCGATCGTCACGGTCCTCGTGGCCTCGGTCGTCGAGCCGGAGGCGGGGGGAAGCCGCTTAAGCCTCGTCTGGTACCGGACGCTCTTCGCCGACGAGGCGACCTCCGCCGCCGTGACCCGGAGCCTCGCGGTCGCCGCGGCGACCGCGCTGGGCGCGGCGGTTCTCGGGACGCTCGGCGCGCTCGCGATCGAGCGCGGGCGTTTTCCCGGGCGCGCCCTGCTCGGGACGCTGACCCTCATGCCGCTCGCGATGCCGGAGCTGGTCCTGGGCATCAGCTCGCTTCTCTGGTTCGCGACGCTGCGCCTGTCGCTCGGGCTGCACTCGATCGTGCTCGCGCACATCACGTTCGCGGTCTCCTACGTGCTGGTCGCCGTGCGCGCGAGCCTGCGCGGCTTCGACCCGGCGCTGATCGACGCCGCCCGCGATCTCGGCGCGGATTCGTGGGCCGTGCACCGTCGCGTGATCCTGCCGCTCGTCCTGCCCGGGATCCTCGCCGGGGCGCTGATGGCGTTCACCCTGTCGTTCGACGACTTTCTGATCAGCTTCTTCACGGCCGGCGTGGGCTCCGACACGCTGCCGATGCGGCTTTATTCGTCGATCCGCTTCGGAATGAGCCGGGAGATGTACGCCCTCTCGGCGCTGCTCATCGCCGCCTCGGGGCTCAGCGCCGGGCTGCTGACGGCGCGGATCAAAGCGTCGTAGGCCCGACCGGGCGCCCGGAAACGGGGGGTGTTCAGCGGTTGAAAACTGATTTTTTTCTATGAATGATTTTATAAACTTAGTGAGCAAAATCGGCATTGTACTGACCACCCAGCCAACCCTTTTATGACCCGTTATGATACCAAGTGCCTCTCGACCGGCCCTCTGCGGCCCCAACTCGTGGGCACACACCTTGAATCACTATTTCGTCGTCCTGGTCCTTTTGTTAGCCGGCTGTTCGGCCTCCGGCCATCCGCGCGCGGGCCTCGCCCCGAGCGGCACGCCGAAAGACCCGAGTACGAGTCAACCGATCGATTCGCCCCTGGACGGCGCCCCGCAGGCGCCCAGTCCGGTCGTGCCAGTGGTTCCCGTCGCCACCCCCGCGCCGACCGTCGACGGCCGCCTGAGCCTCCAGCTCGTTTTGTCGACGGGCGCCCGCGCCGCCGCCGACACCAAGTACCTCGTCGACGTGCAGCCCACGTTCGCCAAGTGCCAATCCTGCCACGCCGCCGGCGCCGTCTCGCCAGACCTCTCTAGCTTCCCGTTCACGAACGCCAAAGGCGAAAGCCTCGACGCCACGATGGCCAAGATCGCCCAACGCACCAACGACGCGGCGAGCCCGATGCCGCGCGCCGGCCTCCTGCCGGAGGTGGAGCGCGCCGCCCTCTCGCAATGGATCGCGGCCGGCTACCCGGCGCAGGCCCTCGTGGCCGCCGCTTCCGCCGAGCTCGCGGCCTATGCGCTCGATGTGATCTGGGCCGGGGCCACCGGGTCGGGCACGCAGCATTTCGCCGGTTCCGATGTCGGCGCGTTCGAGCTTCCCCTCGGGGTCTTGCCCGTCGGCACGAGTCTTTCCGTCAAGGTCACCGTGACGGGCCCCCAGGGCCGCACCGTTCTCTCCCAGGCCTTCGACGGCTTGACCCTCGCCGCTTCGGGCCTGATCAGCCTGCCGCTCCGCGCCGTCGCCGTCGACGTCCGCGCGCCGACGCCCGGCGGCGTCCTGCGCGTCGTCGACGTGACGAAATCAGCGGCGACCCTGAAGTGGGGCAAAGCCTCGGACGAGACCACGGCGCCCGGGGCGCTCCGCTACAGTCTCTACAAAGGCGCGCCTGACACCTTGGTTTCGGCCGCGAGCGCCAAAGCACAGGGCACCTTGATCAGCGGTCCCACCGCCGATCTGACCGAGTTTTCGCTCACCGGCCTCGACTCCGGTACCACGTATTCTTATACCGCGCTCGTCAGCGACGCGGCGGGAAACGACGCCGTTTACGGCGCCGTCACGTTCGAGACCCGGCCCAAGGACGTGGCCGCGACCCTCGCCCTGCAGCTCAACCTGTCCGAGCCGGGCGACCGCGTCCCGCCGGCGCTCATGTACGCCGACGTCCAGGAAACGATCCGCGCGAATTGCGTGTCCTGCCACAAGCCCGGCTATAACGCGCTCGATCTGGCGAGCTTTCCCTTCAGCAGCGTCAACGGCACCGGAAGCGAGCCCTTGGGCGCGATCATGACGAAAATCAAGGCGCGCATCAACGACGCCGGCCATCCCATGCCGGCCGCGGGCCTGCTGCCGGAAGCGCGCCGCCTGGCCGTCAGCAGCTGGATCGATACCGGCTATCTGACGCTGCCGCCGGTGTCGCCGCCGTCGCCCGGGCTCTCGGCTTATGCCATCGACGTGCGCTGGGACAGCGCAATTGGCGCCTCGGATTGGGTCCACCTCGCCGGGACCGACCACGGCGTTTTCTCGAAAGCCCTCGGCACCCTGCCGGTCGGAACGGACGTCTCGGTGAGCGTCAGGGTGACGGGGCCGCGGCACACGGTGGTCCTGGAAAAGTCGTTCTCGGCGTCGTCGCTGCCGGCCTCCGGCCGCCTCGACCTGCCGCTGCGCGCCGTCGCCGTCGACGTCGCGGCGCCGACCCCCGGGCAGCTGGGCGACCTGCGGAGCAGCGACCGGTCGAGCCATGGGGCGACCTTGACCTGGACCGCGGCCCTCGATCGCGTGACGCCGGCCGCGGGCCTCGTCTACAGCATATACATGGCGACGACCAACACCCTCGACTCGGTCGAGCACATCCGGACTACGGGCACGCTGCTCGCGAGCACCAACGCCACGGTCCGGCTCGTCGACGGTTTGACGCCGGCCACTGCCTATTTTTTCAACGTGCTCGTCGCCGATGCCGCGGGCAACGAAGCCGCCTATCGCGGCGTCTCTTTCACCACCGCGGACGACCCCAACGCGCCGTTCGTGAGCAGCTACCCCGTCTGCCTGGCCGCCGACGCGCCCCGCCGCGCCGTGGAAGCCTGGCGGAACGCCGCCGCCACGGCGATCGACCGCGGCACCGAGAGCGAAAGCGCCGTGCGCATGCACATCGACGACTGCTTCCCGCAGCCCGTGCCGCGCTGCATCAAGCCGGTGCTCGACTACACTTTGCGCAACGACATCGCCGGCAGCAACGACGACCTGACGGCGGCCGCCTCGCCGCAAAAGCAGCCGCCCAAGGAGTTTTTCGCCCCGGGCCACTCGGGCCTGCAGTACGTCATCCCCGAGAACGTCGAGCAAATCGCGCACGACAAGGGTTGGACGGTGGTCCGCTACAAGAGCCGTCATGCCGGCGGATTCGACCCGGGCACGCCGAGCCTCCTGATGGTCTATGTTCCCGGGGACAAGGTGAGCCCGCCGGTCAGCTACGACCGTTGGCTGAACTTCGCCACCCCGAAGGACGAGGATCCGCAGGCGCTGACGCCGGTGCCGCAGGCCCCGCTCGTGACGGCCGCGGACTACGCCGCCGAAGACAGCGCCGGCCTGGATCTGCCGCGCGTTTTCACGATGGTCACCTTGGACCGCGCGACGGCGACGAAGCCGGCTCAGGTCTACTTCCAGATGTTCGACCGGGCCGCGACCGGCCCCAAGTTTTCGCCGCGTGCCACCTCGCCGGTGACGAGCTGCGTCTCGTGCCACCCGAACGGGCTGCGCGCGATCAGCCCCCTGGGCTTCCATGTCCGGGACGGGGAAGCCGCGATGCCGGAGGCCGACTGGAAGGCCGTCGAGCTCATGAACGACGCCATGATCAGCGCGGCGGGCAACAAGCCGGTCAGCTGGCGCGGAACGGCGCAAAAATCGTTCTTCAATCCGGCCGCGCAAGGGCCGATCCTCGGACCCGTCAAGCCGCTCAACGACGCCGGCAGCCGGACGCGCGAGTTCATCCTGGGTGGCACGCGCCCGAACGGCACCACGGTCAAGGGCTGCTTCGACACCCGCGGGACGGTGTCGGTGCGCGACATCTTCGGCCGGGCGCCGGGTCTGAACAATGTCTACACCCTCTCGGCCGAGCCGCAGGTGCGTTGGGAGAAGGTGCGCGACGCGATGGAGTGCGCGTCGTGCCACGACAACGTCGTGCGCGGCGGCATCAACGGTACGATGGACCTGTCGCAGGTCGACTTCAAGATCCTGGTCGACCAATCGATGCCGCTCGGCTCGCACAGAAACCCGCTCGACACGGGCGACGGTCATCCCGGCGCCGCCACCGCTCCGGTCGTCGACGCCTTGACCGGCGACGAGCGGATGGCGCTGGCCAACTGCCTGCAGGCGGAGTTCGAGCTCGAAAGCGCCAAGGTCGGCAGCTGGTTGATGCAGACCAAGTGCGAGTAATCAGTAGGACTTCGCGAAGATCACCCGCTGCTCGCTCGGCCGCCCGGAGAAAATGCATTTTCCGGGCTCTTTCTCGCCGTCGAGCGGGATGCAGCGCGCCGTGACCTTGAGGTCCTTGAGCTTGTCCTGGACGTCCTTGCCGCCGGACCAATGGCAGTGGGCGAAGCCGCCGTGGATCTCCGGTTTCTGCTCGTCCTTCGCGGTGAAGTAGGCGACGAAGTCGTCCCACTTGTCGATCTTGACGGTGTGGTCCTCGCGGCGCTTGAGGGCGCGGGTAAACAAGGTCCTCTGGATGTCGTCGAGGATGGCGCCGACAGTCTGGACGAACTCGGCGCGCGGCACGCCCTTTTTCTCTCTTGCGGGCAGGTCGCGCCGCGCCATGAAGACGGCGCCCGAGGCGACGTCGCGCGGGCCCACCTCGAGGCGGATCGGCACGCCCTTTTTGATGTGGCTCCAGGCCTTCTCGCCGCCGCGGATGTCGCGGTCGTCGATCTGGCACTCGACGCGCCCGTCCATGTAGCGCGTTGCCAGGAGCTCTTTCCGCAGGGAGGCGCAGAACTCCAGGACCAGCGATTTCTCCGCGTCGCTCCGGTAGATCGGCAGGATCACCACGTGCTGCGACGCGAGCCGTGGCGGCACGATGAGCCCGTCGTCGTCGGCGTGCGTCATGATCAGCCCCCCGATGAGGCGCGTCGACACGCCCCAGGACGTCGTCCAGGCGTGCTCCTCGGCGCCGCCCTGGCTCAGGAACTTGATCCCGGAGGCCTTGGCGAAGTTCTGGCCGAGGAAGTGCGAGGTGCCCGACTGCAGCGCCTTCCGGTCCTGCATCATCGCCTCGATGGTGAAGGTGTTGATGGCGCCGGGGAAGCGCTCGTCCGGCGTCTTCTCGCCCTTGATCACGGGCATCGCCATGTAGTCCTCGGCGAAGGTGGCGTAGACGTCGAGCATCTTGCGCGTCTCCTCCATCGCCTCCATGGCCGTCGCGTGGGCGGTGTGGCCTTCCTGCCAGAGGAACTCGGCGGTGCGCAGAAAGAGGCGCGTGCGCATCTCCCAGCGCATGACGTTGCACCACTGGTTAATGAGAATCGGCAGGTCGCGGTAGGATTGCACCCACTTCGCGTAGGAGGCGCCGATGATCGTCTCGCTCGTCGGCCGGATGATGAGCGGCTCGTCGAGCGGGCCGGCCGGCTGGAGGCCGCCGCCCGGCTTCGGCTCGAGCCGGTGGTGGGTCACGACCGCGCACTCCTTGGCGAAGCCTTCGACGTGCTCGGCCTCCTTCTCGAGGAAGCTCAGCGGAATCAGGAGGGGGAAGTAGGCGTTCACGTGCCCGGTGTCTTTGAACATGCGGTCGAGCACCCGCTGGATGTTTTCCCACAGCGCGTAGCCCGTCGGCTTGATCACCATGCAGCCGCGCACGGGCGAATTCTCCGCCATATCGGCCGCCTTGATGACCTGCTGGTACCACTCGGGGTAGTCGTCGGCCCGCGTCGGCGTGATGGCGGTCTTCGTGGCTTCCGGCGTCGGCATGATGAGCAACCTCAGGTTCTTTATGGATTTTGGCTGGCTCCCTAGTCATACTAGAGCCGGACTGAAGAGGAAACCGGCAATGGGGCGCAAAAAAGCGGCATATGCGGATGAAGCCGAGCTGGCGTCCCGGATCGCCGCCGCCCGCGGCAAGGCCCCGGCCGACCTGGTCGTCCGCAACGCCCAGTGGCTCGACGTCTTCTCCGGCCGCTTCGAGCACGGCGACGTCGCGGTGCTCGGCGACACCATCGTCGGCGTCGGCGACGCCTACGACCTGGCCCGCGAGGTCGTCGACGCCAAGGGCGCGTACCTGGTTCCGGGCTTCATCGACGCGCACGTGCACCTCGAGTCGAGCCTCATGACGCCGGCGCGTTTCCAGCAGGCGGTGCTGCCGTGCGGTACGACCGCGGTGATCTGGGATCCGCACGAGATCGCCAACGTCCGTGGCGCCGAAGGCATCGCCTGGGCGCTCGCGGCCTCCGAGGGCCTGGATCTCGATGTTTTCATCATGGTGCCGAGTTGCGTCCCGTCGACGACCCCGGCCCTCGGCCTCGAGACGAGCGGCGCCGAGCTCGGCCCGGCGCAGCTCGCGCCCTTCCGCGGCCACCCGCGCGTGCTGGGCCTGGCCGAGATGATGAATTTCCCGGGCCTCCTCGGCGGCGACCCTGACGTCCTGACGAAGCTGACCGACTTCAAGGACATGAAGCGCGACGGGCATTGCCCGGGTCTGACCGGCAAGGACCTCAACGCTTACGGCACGGCCGGCATCCACAGCTGCCATGAGTCCACGGCCCTGCCCGAGGCCCGCGAGAAGCTCCGCAAGGGCATCCACGTGCTGATCCGTGAGGGCTCCTGCGCCAAGGACGCCGACACCTTGCTGCCGCTCCTCGACGCGTACACTTCGGCGGTCCTGAGCTTCTGCAGCGACGACCGCAACCCGGCCGACATCGCCGCCGAAGGCCACATCTCCTGCATCGTCGGGAAGGCCTTGCGCGCCGGCCACCGTCCCGAGGACGTCTTCCGCGCCGCGAGCTTCGCGCCGGCGCGTATCTATGGCCTCGAGGACCGCGGCGCCATCGCGCCCGGGTACCGCGCCGACTTCGTGCTCGTGACGCCGATCGGCGACGATTTCAAGCGGGGCGTGACCCTCGGTGACACCTACAAGAACGGCCGGCGCGTCGACGCCGTCCAGCTCAAGGCCGTCGCCGACGCCCGCCGCACCCCCGCCCACGGCCGGAACCTCCGGCTCGGCCCGGTGCCGTTATCCGCGGCGACCCTCGCGATCAAAGCCGGCCCCGGCGCCGCCGGCGCCCATAAGGCCCGCGTCATCGGCGTCATCCCCCGTCAGATCCTCACCCGGCCCCTCGTCGCCACGGTGCGCAGCGAGCAGGGTCTTCTCCTCGCCGACCTGGCCCAGGACGTCCTCAAGATCACCGTCATCGAGCGGCACCACGCCACCGGAAACCACGCGACCGGCTTCGTGCAGGGTTTCGGCCTGAAGCACGGCGCCTTCGCCACGAGCATCAACCACGACTCCCACAACATCATCGCCGTCGGCTCCTCGGACGCCGCGATCCTGCGCGCCGTCGCCAAGCTCCGCGCCATCGACGGCGGCATCGTCGTCGTCGCCGAGTCCGGGCCCGAGGCGGGCGCCGAGGAGTGCCTGGCGCTGCCGATCGGTGGCCTCATGACCGACGCCGACCCCGCCGATGTGACGGCCGCCCTGCACCGCCTCAAACGCCTCGCCGGGGCCATCGGCTGCGCCCTCGAGGAGCCCTTTTTACAGCTGAGCTTTCTCGCCCTTCCGGTCATCCCGGCGCTCAAGATCACCGACCGCGGCCTCGTGGACGTGTCGGAATTCCGCCTGGTCACGGTCGCCCTCTAGGCCGATTTTAGTCAAATCTTTTCCAGCGCTTAGGATGCACCGCGCAGTTTCGGCTTATGGCATTCAAGCTGTTCCGCTACACTTCCGAGTATATTCAAAGAGTTGGGGAAGGGTTAAGCGCTATGCGACAGCTCGTCGAAAGCCTCCGCGGAGTCCTCGCCAAACGGGGATCGAAGGTCGATCAAGCGGCCCTCGATGAAGTGAAGGCCCTGGTTCAAGAGGCCATCCCGAGGCTGCAAAGCACGATGCTTTGCCAGCGGGCGATCAAGCCCGGGAGGTATCTTTGTTACAAGGACCCGGACCTTGATTTCGTGATCATGTGCCTCGTCTGGGGCGTCGGCGACGCCACGCCGATCCACGACCACGGCATCTGGGGCGTCGAGGCCGTCCTCCGCTCCACCCTGCGGGTGACCAGCTACACCGACTGCGAGACCAACCCGCGCCCCGTCGAGACCTGCGTCTGCGCGGCCGGCACGGTGATTTACAACCTCCCCGGAGACCGCGACGTCCACAAGGTCGAGCACCACTCCGGCGACTACGCGGTCTCACTCCACATCTACGGGCGCGAGATGACCGGCAACCGCATGTTCGTCCCGGGCGAAGGCTTCAAGAGCTGCAAGCTCGAGACGCGCTCCCTCGAGACCGAGTTCGACTTTGGTGACCAGGCGCTGGCGCGGCAAAAACGCGCGTTGAACGCGTGAGGGCCCCGCTGGACCCGGTCTCGGCCCGGGTCAAGGCGCAGTATGAGCGGTTTCCTTATCCCCATCATCCGGTGGAGGAGCGGGCGCCGTTCGCCATGGCCGCGGCCTTCGAGCTCGCCCAATATGCGCGCGTCCGGCACCTGATCCCGCACCAGGGCAAACGCGCCCTGGTCGCCGGTTGCGGCACCGGATACGAGCTTCATGCGACGGCCGCAATCAACCCGGATTTCAGCGAGGTCATCGGGGTCGACTTCTCCGAAGCCTCGCTCGCCGTCGCGCGGAAGCGCCTCGAGTTCCACGGCATGAAGCACGCGCGCGTCGCCTGGGCGAACCTGTTGGACGGGGCGACGCTGCCCGACGGTCCGTTCGACTACATCGGCTCGCACGGCGTCCTGCACCACCTCGCCGATCCGGCCGTGGGCCTCCAGCACCTGGCCGACCGCCTGGCGCCTGGCGGCGTCATGGCGATCATGCTCTACAACGGCGCCGGCCGGTGGCCGCTCTACCAGGTGCGCAAAGGGTTCGCGGCGATGGGCCTCGACGCCGTCCCGCCGGAGGAGGCGCTGCCCATCCTCAAGGCCATGATCAAGGCTGCGCAGCCCGGCACGCTCTTGCACATGGTGACGCACGGCGCGGTGAACGACGACTACTACTCGCACGACGCGAACCTGGTCGACAACCTCCTGCACCCGCAGGACCTGCCGTTCATGATCAAGGACGTCCCGCCCTGGCTCGAGGCGGCGGGCCTCGAGTTCCTCGAGATGGCGGACGAGAGCCGCTGGCGCCTCCTCCCGATCGTGGACCCGCGCTGCTCCGAGTTCTACGGGCGCCTGGGGACGGTCACGGGCCTGGACCAGCTCGCCATCGTCGAGGCGATGCATCCGTTCGGCAACACCGAGATGATCTTCTGGGCCTGTCGGAAGGGCGAGATCGAGGCGCGCTGGGACTTTGACAAGTTCGGCTTCGTCAACGGGCGCTGGACCCTCTGCCCCCTGTTCCAGCGGTATGGAACGGTCGCCCCCAACGGCCCGAACCGCAGCATCGATTGGCCGCTCTTCTACCCGACGGGGCAGGCCTTCTGGCCTTTTGACTGGCAGCAGCGGGTCCTGGACGAGCTCTCCGGCCAGGCGCTGTCCGGCCACGAGATCCTGTCGATGTTGCCGCCGGCGCTCGAGGCCGCGGCGATGAAATGGTTCGCGAGTTGGGAGCGGGACCGCGTCGTCCTCAGGCTTTGATCAAGGGCCGTCGCCGGGGTTCGTGATCTTGCCGGCGGCGTCGATCTTGCGAAGGGCGAGCGGCGCCGGCACCGTCTGCTTCGACGACCTCTGAGCGGCCTTGAGCCTTGGCTTTAGGCCGCAGATTTTGCTCAGGTTTCCGGCACCACTTGGGCGAGACGGGCGATTTTGTCCCAGGCGCCGGCGGGCAGGTGGTCGTGCGCGATCAGCATCACGTCGAGCTCGAGCCTTTGCTCGTTCGCCTTCCGGGCGCGGACCGGGGAGGGGATCGTGCCGGTGCCGCCGTACTTTTCGAGCCATTCCTGGCGCACGCGCAGCGAGTTGCTGACGAAGACCTTCTCGGTCGGTTTGCTCTTGTGCGGGTGCGAGGCGTACTCGAAGGCCGAGAAGATCTTGAGCTCGCCCGCCTGCACCAGGTCCTCCGACTGATAGCCGAGGACCTTGAGGTGGCGGAACTTCTTCCGGCCGGGCTCGCGCACCGACAGGATCAGGTCGAGCTCGTTCTTCGAGAAAAGCTCCTCGAGATAATTGGTGTCGAGCACCATCAGGTCGACGACCATGACTTCGGTCTCTTCAAAGAGCGCCTTGGCAAACGGCAGCGCCTGCGGCAGCAGGCCTTCGAGGGTGCCGACGCGCAGGTGGTCCGGGAACGCCGTGCCCTCGACCGCGGCCAGCTCGGCGCGGAAGTTGGAGAAGGTCTTGGCGTAGATCTCGGCGAGCCGATACGCGGCCGGGGTCCACGACGACTTGCGGCGCGTCTCGCGGTCGAGGAGCGTGAGCCCCGTCTCGGCCTCGAGCTTCGCGATGATGCGCGACAGCTGCGGCTGGCTCAACCCGACGTGCGCCGAGGCGCCCGAGAGGTTCGGGTAGGCGACGGCGCGGCTCAGGATGCTCAAGTCCCAGCTTAGGTATTCCATCCGTCGATGGTACCACAAAAAAAGCAACCCCGCCGGAGGCATGGTCTTTAAATTACCGTAAAATCAATGACTTAGTCTCTTTGTCCTCAGCGGAGGCGGATCATGTTCCGCGCCAGGGCGTCGTACGAGTCTTCGGTGAAGAACTGGATGTACGGGCAGTCGCGGATGTCGGCGATCTGCTGCGGGTCGATCGCGAAGAGGTCCTTGGTCGCCGCGTTGCACTTGCCGACGGTCACGACGCTTTCGGCCATCACGACGCCGTTGCCGTCGTCGGTCGGGCTCTCGCGCTTGCGCACGCCCAGGATCCGGCCGACCGGGTCCATGACGATGAAGTAGCGCATGTAGTGGTCGACTCCGGCGTCGCCGTGCATGAAGTCGATCTTGACGCCGAAGTCGCCGTCGGAGCCGATGTTCTGGACACGGCCGCGCGCGGTGTGCGTCCCGAGGCCATTCTTGGTGTAGTACTGGAACTGGGTCGTGAAGAGGCCGGGCGTCGGGTTCGCGTCGCCAACGAGGAAGGTCTTGAAGTCGTTCTTCATCTTCTGGGGGAGGAAGTCCTCCTTCAGGGCCGATGGCGCCGGGTTCGGGATCTCGGCGGTGTAGAGCTTCACGTCGTTGCCGGTCTTGACCGTATAGACGCAGTAGTAGGTCTTCGTGTAGTCGAGCTCGAGGTTCTCGAAGCGGACGTACGGCACGTAGTCGTGGTCGTACATCTTCATCGAGGCGTCGAACCAGCGCGTGCCCATCGTCTTCTTGTCGGGGCCCATCAGGGTGACCGACTGCACGTAGGAGTCGTCGCTCTGGGTGAGCGGCATGAAGAGCGTGATGTTGGCCCTGGACTTGAGGCCCG
>JAYVWD010000491.1:0-4814 GCA_043786345.1 Pseudomonadota bacterium | reverse complement strand
TTCCGGTTCGAGGACGACAGCGGCATGGGGGTCGTGAACGAGGCGCTCGACGGCACGCCCGCCGCCGCCGCCGGCCTGAAAGCCGGTGACCGCATCTTGCAGGTGGACGGGCAATCGTTCGCCGGGCGCCAGCTCCGCGACATGGTCTACGCGATCCGCGGCCGCGAGGGGACCGAGGTCACGCTCACGTTGCTCCGCGACGCCGCGGTCTTCAACGTGAAGCTCATGCGGGCCCGCATCGCCTTAGACGACGTCGAGGTCGCCATGCTCGACGGCGGCGCCGCGTTCGTCGCGATCCGGGGCTTCAACCTGCACACGACCGACAAGGTGCGGGCCGGCCTCGCGGCGCTGCCGCAGGACGCGATGACGTCCCTGGTCATCGACCTCCGCGACTGCCCGGGCGGCGCGTTCGAGCCGGCGGTCGCCACGGCGGCGCTCTTCCTGCCGAAGGGCGCGACGATCGTCCGCATGAAGAAGCGCGGCGGCGCCGAGGAGTCGGAGGTCGCCCCGGGCGAGCCCGTCATCGGCGACCTGCCGACCTCCGTCCTGATCAACCATGAGACGTTCTCGGGGTGCGAGATGATGGCGGCGAGCCTCAAGCAGGACCGCCAGGCGACGCTCGTCGGCGAGACGACCTTCGGCAAGTGGAGCATCCAGCACGCCGAAGAGCTGCCGAACCACTTCGCCATCAAGTACACGATCGCGGCGATGTACCCGCCGGACGGCCGCGATCTGAGCGGAAAAGGCCTGGCGCCGGACGTGCCGGTGACGATGGAGGCCGGGGCGCTGCGCAAGATTCAGCGGCTGCCGCTCGCCAAGCGCCTCGAGAAGGACCCGCAGCTGCAGGCGGCGCGGACGGTGAGCGGCGGCTAAGGCTTCATTCCGGCGGGGTCGGCAACGTGAGCTGCTTCTTCGCGCTCCGGCCGTGGACCCTTTCGTTCATCGCGGGCCTGGTCCGCCGCCCGGGGCGCGCCGGGGCATAAAAAAAGGGCCTTTCGGCCCTGTTTTTCGTTTCGAGGCGCCCCCGCGCTCAAAGTCTGTCGAGAAATGGTCGGATGCTAGGCGCCGACCAGGGCCCCCGCGAGCCGGCGAGTGGGGAGCCGAAACCGGAGTTTACGTCGCGTAAATGAGGATTTCGGCGATGGTCGGCAACGACGCAGACGGCCGTTTATCGACAGACTTTCAGTGCCAGAAGTCGTCCGTGCCGTCGCCTTCGAAACCCCAGAGGTCGTCCGTGGTGTCGAGGTCGTCGTAGCACTGCTTGAAGGCCGCGGTCATCGGCTTGCCGTCGAGGGCTGCTTTCATGGCGCAGCCGGCCGCCTCGTCGCTCGGGCCGACCTGGAGGTCGTTCTTGCCGGCGGCATACTTGCGGCTCTGCGTCGTCGTGATCATCGTGGACAGCATCGGGTCGTTGAACGCCTGGCACGCGAGCCAGATGTTGGTGACCTCGTGGCGGAACTTGGAGCGCAGCGCCGAGCCGATGTCGCGCGACGACAGGACGCCGTCAAAGGTCGTGATCACCGTCGGGTCCGCGTCCCCGTCGTAGAAGTTGCCGCGGAGCTTCGGGCAGGACATGTAGTTCAGGTAGGCCTGGCGCGTCGCGCCTTCCTTCAGCAGCTCGATCACCTTGAGGTCCTTGGCGCGCGCCGCGTCGGCGACCTCCTTGGTGATGCGGATCTCGAGCTCGTCGTCGTTGGGGCAGATGGCGATGAACTCGATCGCCTCGTCCGGGCAGCGCGCCGTCGCCTTGCCGCCGGGCTGTTGCGCGAAGTCCGCGGCGCCCAACGCGTAGTTCATCGTGACGGCGGCGGCGCGGTTGCGGCCCGCCGGCTTGATCGCCGCGAACGACACCCGGTGCTGGCCCTTTTCGGCGAGGTGGACGAGGAGGTGGTCGGTCTGGCCTTGGGCGTCGACGATCGTCTGCACCTTGACGGCGCGGTACGCTTCGACGTCGATGTTGGCGATAACCAGGGCGAGCGTCGTCGCGTCGCCGCTGAGCACCGTGACGGGCGTCCTGGCTTGCGCCGACGCGGCGCCGGTCCCCAATGCCAACATCATTCCAAAATAGGCAAGACTCTTCACGGCACCCCCCTAGGTCGTTTGTCGTAGTCGCGATGATGATGATCTGCCTTAAAGGAATACCACAGGGACGGCGAGGTTGAGGAGGGCGGCGGCGCGGCGACTTCTTCTCCTTCGCACCGAGCCGATTGATTTCATTAAACAATCATACCGTTCAAGGTCCCGGGGCTGCAGGCTTTACGGCCGTCATCTCAATGAGGTTCTGCATCGTGCGGGCGGGGTCCGCCTCGTAGAAGTAGCCGGGGTAGCTGTCTTTGATGAAGTAGGTGAGCGGGTTGCCGCCCGCGTCGTACGCCGCGCCGTAGATCAGGATGCAGTGGCCGCCGATGGTGATCTCCACGGCATGGCCCGATTTCAGGGCGTCGTGGACGCGCGCGACCACCTTCGCGAGCGGCATGAACCACGACCGCGCGCCGGCGCGGGCGTCCGGATCCGGGTGCGTCCGGTAGCCTTCCTCGCCGTCGCGCGCGATCGCGTACGACTCCCAGTCGCCGCCGGCGAGCACCGCGGCCTGGAGTGCGTCCCGGGTGAGCTCGGTGGCGTCGAGGTGGGTGGTGGCGGGCGGCACCCCGTAGAGGGTGGCCAGGGCGTCCTCCAGGGCGGCGATCTTCGCCGGCTCCCCGTGCGCGTCGTCGACGGCGGCCCCGACGCCGTCGTCGCCATAGGGGTCATCGATGTCGGTATAGTCCGAATAGGCTACCAGCCCGTTGTCCACGACGAGGCGCAGCGCATCCACGGCGACGCCGCGTTCGGTGATGTAGTCCTCCGTTTGCCGGATTTTCCGGAGCCAGCGGTCTTCCATCGTCAGAAACTGCATCGTGCGCCGGGACAGCTCGAGCGCCGAGCCGGGGTGCGCCGCGCGGTAGTTCGACTCGAGGGCGTTGAGGGTCGCGTACGCCCAGCAGAGCTGGGTCGAGCCCTGGTCGAAGCCGCGGCTCACCGGCAGCCTGATCGTCTCGGCCGCCTCCGGCGCCTGCTTTTCCGCGACGATCAAGGCGCGCACGCGCATGGCCTCGGCGTAATCGCCGTGCGCCGCCGCCGCCGGCCGCGCCAGAACCGACCACATCAACAGGGCAAGCACGGGACGCAGACGTCTCGTCATGGAGCCAACCTCTCTACCGTGGGTTTATGGGAGCTGTTGAGATGCTAGCACGGCCGGGTCTCTGGCCGAAAAGACACGGAGGTCGCCACACATTCTGTAACATGAGGAAATTTCGGGTTATTCTGCCTATAAAAGCCTTAACCTTTCCCTTATGATCGTCTCAATTTCCGCCGCATCACATAGCCGCCGCCGTAAGCAAAGAAGGGACGATCGATGAGAGCACTGACGTCAGCGTTCGTGGTTTTGAGCGCGCTCGCTCTGAGTCTGCCCGGCACGAGCCGCGCCGCCGAGCCGAGGGATTGGACCTTCCTCGTCTTCCTGAACGGGGACAACGACCTCGACGCCTACAGCGACCTGAACCTGAATCAGATGAAGAAGATCGGCTCCACCGACAAGGTCGACATCCTGGTGCTCCGCGACCGCAGCACCAGCGAGACGACCAAGATCCTCCACATCGAGAAGGACAAGGCGACGACGGTCAAGGACTACGGCAAGAACATCGACATGGGCGACTGGCACCAGATGGTCGAATTCTTCAAGTGGTCGAAGGAAAACTACCCGGCCAAGCACTTCGCGTACACCATGTGGGACCACGGCGCCGGCTGGGGCAAGAAAAAGCGCACGGCGCAGCCCGCCGGCCTGCGCGACATCTCCTGGGACGACCACTCGGGCCACTACATCACCACCGCGCAGATGGCGCAGGCCTTAGGCGAGATGAAGGTCGTCAACGGCGGCAAAAACATCGACATTTTCGGCATGGACGCCTGCCTGATGCAGATGGCCGAGATCGACGCCGAGATCGCCCGCTCCGTCGACGTCGTCGCCGCCTCGGAAGAGACCGAGCCGGATGAAGGCTGGAACTACGAGCCTGGCCTCGACTTCCTCACCAAGAACCCGACCGCCGCGGCCCACGAGGTCGCGACGAAGTTCGAGGAAGCGTACGTCGCCGCCAACAGCGACGACGTCCAGGGCAGCGCCGTCTCGACGGCCGCCGTCAAGGCCGCGCTCCCGGCGATCGCCGCCTTCGTCGACGAGCTGGTGACGTTCGACAAGCTCTCGAAGACCGAGCTCCTGAGCCTGATGGGCGACACCCAGGCGTTCTACATGTCGGACTTCAAGGACCTCCTCGACTTCGTGCAGCGCGTGAAGGCGAAGACCGTCGACTCCCACATGAAGGGCCTGGCGTCCGAGGCCGAGGTGGCCGTCAAGGCGTCGGTTCATTCCAACTACACCGCGGGCGACAGCATGGCGAAGGCCAAGGGCCTGAGCGTCTGGCTGCCGTCGGAATACCAATGGTCGGACCGGAAGGACGCCTACCGCGCCCTCTCCTTCGGCAAGGACAGCCATTGGACCAAGCTTTTGGAAGCGCTTTACGGCGAGTGACCCGAAACTGACATAGAGGGGGGGGGGCATGATTGACGTCGCTTTGATGTTGACGATCTCGACCCTGAAGCTGAGCGGCGGCGCCGGCTTCGTCCAGGAACTAAAAGACCATGGGGCCGCCGCTATCCGGGGGGCGCGCCTCAAAGCCTCACCCCGAAGTTCACCTGCGCCATGAAAAACGGATCCACCCCCCCGGCCACCCCGCTCGTCAAATACCCCGAAAGCTCCCCCGACAGGAAAAACCGCCGCG
>JAYVWD010000490.1:0-3809 GCA_043786345.1 Pseudomonadota bacterium | reverse complement strand
CCCTGCTCGAGGAAGAGCGCGTAGATCGCCTTCGTGAGCGGGTAGTATTTGTCCTTCATGGCGAGGATCAGGCTGTCCGAGACGTCGAGCATCGCGTAGGCGAAGCACAGGAGGCCGCCGGCGATCAGGTTCGCCGTGACGAGCGGCATCGTGATCTTGCGGAGCGTGTAGAACCGCCCCGCGCCGAACGTCGCCGAGGCCTCCTCGAGCGAGGCCGAGGTCTGCTGCAGGCCGGCCGAAGCCGACCTCACCATATAAGGGAGGCGCCGGATGGCGTAGGCGATCACGAGCAGCGGGATCGGGTTGTCGAGCGGGTCCAGGAACGTATCCGAGTACGTCACGACGTAGCCGAAGGCCAGCACGATGCCGGGCAGCGCCAGCGGCACCATCACGAGCGCGTCGAGCAGGCCGCCGAAGGGGACGAGCTTCCGCACGACGACGTAGGCGATCAGCACGCCTAAGATCAGGTCGACTACGGTCGAGAGCCCGGCGAACAGAAAGCTGTTCTTGATCCCTATCGCCGGCAGCTCGCTCTGGAAGATCATCTCGTAATACTTGCCGGTGAAGTGCTCCGGCAGGATCGTCATGAACCATTTGTCGCTGAGCGAGGTGATCAGCACCGCGAAGTGCGGGAAGAGCGCCAGCGCCACGGTGCCGAGCAGGAGCGCGTAGATCGCGACCCGGGTCAGGCCGGTCGCCTTCCGGACGGCGCTGGTCACGTGGCCGCGCGCCATCATCTCGTACTTCTTGCCGCCGAACAGGACCTTGGAGGCGAGGAAGATCGCGACGGTCATCATGATGACCACGAACACGAGGGCGAAGCCGACCGGGTTCGCGTTGACGTCGGTGACGAGGTTGAAGATGCGGACCGGCATCGTCTCCTTGAACCCGACGAGGAGCGGCGTGCCGAGGTCCGTCAGCGCCCAGATGAAGACGATGATCGCGCCGGCGAAGAAGCCGGGGCGGGCGAGCGGCCAGACGATGTCCTTGAGCTGCTTCCACCGCGGCACGCCGAGCGTCCCGGCCATCTCCTCCAAGCTCGGGTCGATGTTCGCGAGCGCCGCCGTCAGGTTCAGGTACATGATCGGGTAGAGGTGCAGGACCTCCAGGATGACCACGGCCCAGAACAGGTTCTCGGGCGCGAGCCACTCGATCGGCTTGTCGATGAGGCCGAGCTGGCTCAGCAGGATGTTGACCGAGCCGCGCCGGGCGAAAAACCGCTGAAAACCGATGGCCCCGACGAAGGGCGGCATCACCATGGGCGTCAGCAGGAGGCCGGAGAGCAGGCCCTTGCCGGGGAAGTCGTACTTGATGTTCACGAGCGCGAGCGGCAGGCACATGAGCGTCGTGAAGATCGTCGTCGCGACGCCGATCTTGAGGCTGTTGAGGATCGCGTCGGTCTGGAGCGAGTTGGCGAAGAGCAGCGTGAAGTAGTCGAGCGTGAAGTCGCCGCGGTTGAGGAAGGCTTTGGCGATGATCGTGCCGACCGGGAGGATCAGGAAGAAGAAGAGCATGCCGAGCGTGAAGAGCACGGTCCCGTAGCCGACGGCGTTGCCGATGGCGCGTCGGACGCTCGAGGTCGCATCGGCGGTGCCCGCGGCCATCCCTCAGGTCCCTGAGCTCAGGTCGCGCTCGACCGGCAGCACGAGCACGTCGGCCGGGTCCACCCAGCAGGAGGCGGCGTCGCCGTCTTTGAGGCCGTGATCGGGCGGGTTGAAGATCGCCGCCTTGAGCACCGTGCGGTCCGAGGCCTTGAGCTGGAGCTGCTCGGACTCGCCGAGGTAGGTGAGGTGCTCCAGGGCGAGGCGCAGCGGGTTTTCCCGGGCCATCGTGTCCTTGCCGCTGAAGTCGACCTTGATCGCCTCGGGCCGGAAGGAGAGCGTGACGGCCTCTTTCGGAATGGCCCTGACCTCGGGCCGCATCTTGCCGGCGAGAACGCGGCCGAAGCCGGTGCGGACGACGTGCCGCCCGTTTTCGGTGCCCTCGTAGACGCCCGCGATGAGGTTCGTCTCCCCGATGAAGCCGGCGATGAAGGGCGTCGCCGGGTCGTGGTAGAGCCGGCGCGGCGTGTCGGTCTGGATGAGGTTGCCGGCGCGCATCACCGAGACCGAGGTGCCCATCGAGAGCGCCTCCTTCTGGTCGTGCGTCACGTAGACCGTGGTGATGCCGGTCTGCTTGTGGATGCGCGAGATGTTGTCGCGCATCTCGAGGCGGAGCTTCGCGTCCAGGTTCGACAGCGGCTCGTCGAGCAGGAGGACCTTAGGCCGGATCGCGAGCGCCCGCGCCAGGGCCACGCGCTGCTGCTGGCCGCCCGAGAGCATGCCCGGATACCGCTCGGCATAGGGCCCGAGCTGCGTGAAGTCGAGGACGTCGTCGAGGCGCTTTTTCTGCTCGGCGGCGCCGAGGTTTCTGAGCTTGAGGCCGTATTCGATGTTCTTCCTGACCGTCATGTGCGGCCAGAGCGCGTAGTTCTGGAACACCATGCCGATGCCGCGCTCGGCGGCCGGCAGGCCCGTGACGTCCTTGCCGTCGAAGAGGATCGCCCCCGAGGTCGGCTTCTCCAGGCCCGCCAGCATGCGCAGCGTCGTGGTCTTCCCGCAGCCCGAGGGCCCGAGGAGGAAGTGCAGCGCGCCGCTCGCGATCGTGAGGTCCAGGGACCTGACCGCGAACGTCTCGCCGTACCGCTTGACGATCTTCTCGAAGCGGACTTCCATCAGTTAGGCTTTGGCGTCCGCGAGTTTTTTGAATTTTATTTTGGCGAACTCGACCCAGGCGTTGATCGTCTTGTTGCGGAAGACGTCGTCGTCCCACTTGTCGGCGAGCTTGAGCAGCTCGGCCTCGGAGACCGGCGCCTTCGCCAACTCGGCGAGTTCGGCGGGCTTCGCGCCGCGCTTGATCACGGCCTCCCAGGCCGTCTTGAGCTCGGCGTGGGTGTCGACCTGGGTCGCGCCGATCAGGTCGTTGAAGACGCGCTGGAGCTTCGAGGCCTTCGCGAGGTCGAGCTTGAAGAAGGTCGCCGCCTTGAAGGGGTTGATCTCGCTGATGCGCTTGCCTTCGGTCTGGTCATAAGCCTTGGGGTTGATCGCCATGCGGCCGAGTGCTGCGATCTTCGGGCCGCCGGCGGCGCCCTTCGGGAGGATCAGGAGCTTCTGGGCGTCGGCGCTTAAGACCCAGGCGACGAAGCGCTCGGCGGTCGCGCGGTTCGGGGCGCCTTTGACGATCGCGATCGGATCCGGGTCGATGACGGTCTTGCCCGACGGGAGCACGAAGCCTAAGTTGTCCTTGCCGATCTCGTCGATCTTGGGCGTGGCGTAGAAGTCGATGACCATCGACGCGGTCGCGTCGCCGGAGACGACGGCCTTGATCGGGTCGGAGCTCGACTGGGTGAACGTGCGGGTGTTGCCGGCGAGCGCGGTGAGGAGCTGCCAGCCTTTTTCCCAGCCGAGCGTCTGCAGCACGATGTTGTTCATCGTGTTCGCCGTGCCCGACTTGCGCGGGTCGGTGAGCGAGAGCTGGCCCTTGAATTTCGGGTCCGCCAGGTCGTCCCAGGTCGCCGGCTCCTTGAGGCCCTCGAGCTTGAGCGCCTTCTTGTTGAAGAAGATGCCGAACGAGGACATCGCCGAGGCGTACCAGGTCTTCGACGCGTCGTAGAACTGCACGCCGGCGGCCGTCTCGGGGATCTCTTTTTTCAGGTCCGCGGGCAGGTCGAAGGGCGCGAGGGCTTGGTCCTTATTGAGCTCGAGGAACGTGGACGTGCCGCCGCCCCAGAAGAGGTCGACGCCCGCGGTGGCGGGCGTTTTCTCGAACTT
>JAYVWD010000489.1:0-4747 GCA_043786345.1 Pseudomonadota bacterium | reverse complement strand
CTCGAGGACGGTGACGTGCTCTTCGTGGGGAACGGCGGCATCCTCGGGGAGGCGGCGACGGCGAAGGTCCTCGAGCACTTCGAGGAGGACATGGACCTGGCGCTCGACGCGGCGCGCATCCGGAGCGCCGTGATCAAGGCGGCCCAACCGGGCGCGCAGTCCGACCAGACGCTGCTCACGATCCAGAAAACCGTGGCGGCGGCATGACCGTCTGGTAAGGTCGGGGGATGACTGCGCCCTTGCAATACTCGACCCATTTCGGCGGCGAGATCACGCCGTTCGTGCCCGAGGTGGCGGCGATCCGGATCCGCGGGTTCCGCGCGTTCCCCTACCTGTACGAGGGGAGCCCGGCGTACGAGGAAAAGTACCTGCAGGGCTACGTGCGGGAGCCGCGCGCCATGCTGATCCGCGTCCGCGACGGCCAGGAGACGATCGGGATCGCGACGGCGACGCCGCTGGCTTGCAGCGGCGACATCGTCGCCGACGCGCCGGAGCTCCTGCGGCGCGCCGGCTACGATCCGGCCGTCTTCTTCTATTACGCGGAAATCCTCGTGGAGCCGCGCTACCGGGGCCGCGGGATCGCCCGGACGATCTATGCCGAGCGGGAAAGGGCGGCGCGGGCGTTCGGTTTTTCCAGCCTCTGCCTCGCCGTCGTGCAGCGGCCGGCGGACCACCCGCTCGCGCCTCCCGGCTACGTGTCGCCCGAGCGCATCTGGATCCGCGACGGGTTCGACAAGGCGGGCGTGACCGTAAGCTACGGCTGGCCGACGATCCAGCCGGACGGCACGGTGCGGGACGAGGACAACCCCCTGGCCTTCTGGGTGCGCCACCTATGACGCGGAGGCGGTGGGCGCTGGCGGCGCTGGCGCTCTTCCTGATCCTCGCGACGGTAGGCGCGGGCCTTCTCGTCGGCGGTCGCTTCCGGACCGGGGGCTTCGGAAACCGCGGGTTGGCGCCGGCCCAGGGTCGCGAGCTCGCCGACGCGGCCTGGACGGCCTTGCACGACGGTAAGGCGGCGCCGGAGCTGACCGGCTTTGGCGGCTGGGGCGCTGCGCGGATCTTCGTCTCGGGCAGCGACGGCACGACCCGCGCCACCACCGCGGCCGGAGCGGGGGACTCGGCGGGCGTCGCCCTGGCCCAGGCGCTCGCGGAATTTCGCAGGACTTACAAGCCCTTGAGCGGCCGCCCGCCGGTCTGGATCAAGGTGCACGTCGCGACCGGGGACGCGGCGTCGCAGGTCGTGAGCGATCGCCAGGGGCTGACGTACGACAAGAGCCTTTACGCGCTATCCTTCCCGGAGCTCGGTGGCTTGACGCTGCTGCCGGAGCAGACGCTCGCCTTCGAGGTCGTGAAACCCGTCGACAAGCAGGACGTCGTCGAGCCGAAGGAGCTCGAGCAGTTCCTCCTCGTCAACGGCGGCGTTCCCGCGGGCTTCAAGGACTGGGCCCGGGCGAAGACGCGCACCGTCGCGCAGTTTCCCGTGGAGGCGTGGTTCCGCGACGAGGCGGGGCCGGCGCCCACGTTCCGCGGCCACCGCGTGGCGCCGGACGCCGTGGACGGCGCGCTGCTGGTTGAGGCGGTGACGCTCGGGGCGCGCTACCTCCAGGCGGGCCTCGGTGACGACGGCGCCTTTACCTACAATTACCAGCCGCGTCGGGACGCCGGGGACGGCGACTACAACATCCTGCGCCACGCCGGCACCATCTACGCCATGCTCGAGACCGATCAGGCGCTGCACCTGCCGGGCCTGCGCGCGCAGGCCGAGCGGGCGCTCAAATTCCTGGAAGGGCGGCTTCAGCCCTGCATCAGCCCGGACGCGGGGGCGCTTTGCCTGATCGAGGACGACGCGACCAAGCTCGGCGGCAACGCGCTGGCGCTCGTCGCCATGGCGAAGCACGCCGAGGTCACCGGCTCGCGCGTGCGCCTGGAGACGATGCGCCGGCTGGCGCTGCGGATCGTCAGCATCCAGGACCCGAAGACCGGCGAGCTCAAGATGCACAAGCAGACGTTTCCCGGCGGCAAAGAGACCTCGTTCACGTCGGACTACTACCCGGGCGAGTCGATCCTCGGGCTCATGCGGCTCTACGCCCTCGACGGCGAGCCGCGCTGGGCCGACGCCGCGGCGAAGGCCGCGCACTACCTGATCGACGTGCGCGACGCCGGGAAAACCCTCGCCAAGATCGACCACGACCATTGGCTGCTCTACGGGCTCGACGAGCTTTGGCGGGCGAAACGCGACCCGGCCTTTCTCGAACACGCCAAGCGCATCGTCGCCGCGATCGTCGGCGAGCAGAACGGCAAGGACACGCCCGAGGCGGATTGGCGCGGTGGCTGGTTCGACGAGCCGCGCGGCACGCCGGCGGCGACCCGCGCCGAGGGCCTCATGGCGGCGTACCGGATGTTTCTGGCCGCCGGCGAGCCGGCCCGGGCGGCGGAGGTCCTCGCCGCGGCGAAGGCGGCGGCGCGGTTTCAGCTCGCGACGCAGCTGCGCGAAGAGCGCGTGATGTTCTTCCCGGCGCCGCGGCGCGCGCTCGGCGGTTTCGGCGAGAGTCTGACCGGCTATGAGGTGCGGATCGACTACGTCCAGCACAACGTCTCGGCGCTGCTGGCGTTGCGGGCGGCGCTGGCGGCGCCCTGAATCGGGCGTGCGGGGGAATCCGCACCATGAGCGCCCGGGTCAACCCGCGCGCTTTTGCGCCTCGACGACGATTTGTACCGCGAAAAGCCCGGGAAACCGCCGGCAAAGGGGCGTGATCAAGGCGCGCAAAGCGCGCTTGGACAAGCCGAGCCGGGCGTAGCCATGCAGCCAGGCCCCGATGGTGAACCCGGCAAATTGGACCCGGTACCCCGCGCCCTCGAAGAGCTCGACGATCGAAGCGCGCGTGAAGAACCGCAGGTGCGTGACGTCGAGCAAGCCCGCGGCCGTGTAGTTGAAGCGCCCGCGGCCGAGCGTCCAGCGGATCGTCCAGTGCGCGACGTTCGGTACGCTGACGATCAAGGTGCCGTCCGGCTTGAGGAACTGCGCGGCCGCGACCAGGAAATTGTGGGGGTCGACGACGTGCTCCACGACGTCGAGCATCACTATGTGGTCGAAGGGGGCGAGCCCGGACGCGGTCTCGAACTTGCACTCGACGACCTCGAGGCCGAGCGCGCGCCCGTGCGGCGTTTTCCGGGTCGGGCTCCATGCAGACGACCTGGCTCTTCGACCGCCGGGCGAGCGCCTGGCTCACGCGGCCCGGACCGGCGCCGACATCGAGCACGCGCGCGCCGGCCTTGATCCGGGGCGCGACGCAGGCGAGCACCACGTGGTCGTCGCCGACGTCGTAGACGTAACGGTCGGATTTGAGCGCTGCTTGGTCGAAGATGCGCATGGCGCTGCGGTCCTTTCGGGGCCGTGGCGTGGTCGGGGCGCCCTTGCGTGATACCACCGACGGCCGGCGGCCGCCGGAAAGGCCGGGAGCGCTGGGGCAGCTGAAGGTGGCCTGAAAGGCCCTAGTCAATCGAACAGCGCCAACAAATCCTCGCGCGTCAGCCCCTGGCCCGCGCCGCCGGCGCCCACGACCGCCTCGGCGAGCGCGCGTTTCTTCTCTTGAAGCAGCAGAATGCGCTCCTCGACCGTCCCGAGGCTCACGAGGCGGTGGACGAGCACCGGATTGTCCTGGCCGATCCGGTGCGCCCGGTCGGCGGCTTGGGTTTCCGCCGCGGGGTTCCACCAGGGATCCATGATGAAGACGTGGTCGGCGGCGGTGAGGTTCAGGCCGACGCCCCCCGCTTTGAGCGACATGATGAGCACGCTCGGGCCGCCCTCCGCCTGGAAGGCGCGGACGACGCCCTGGCGGTCGGCGGTGGAGCCGTCGAGGCGCAGAAAGCTCACGCCGGCGGCCTGGAGCGGCGGCTCGAGGAGGTCGAGGAAGCTGGTCCACTGCGAGAAAACGAGGGCTTTGTGGCCGCCCGCGAGGCTTTCGGCGAGGCGCTCCATGAAGGTCACCACCTTGGAGGAGGCCTCGCCCTCGACGCCCGGGAGCAGATCCGGGTGGCTCGCGGCCTGGCGCAGGCGCAGCAGCGCCTCGAGCGCGGCGAGGACGTTGCCCGACTCCGCTAACTTTTCCAGGACCTCCTTGCGCGTCGCGGCCTTGATCGCCTCGTAACGGTCGCGCTCCCGGTCACTCAGGACGACGTGCAGCAGGACGTCGGTGCGCGGCGGCAGCTCGGGCGCGACCTCGCTCTTGAGGCGCCGGAGGACGAAGGGCTTGACGCGACGGCGCAGGCGTCCGGCGGCGGCCGGGTCGCCCTGCTCGATCGGCCGGGAATAGAGCTCCTGGAAGCTCTTCAGGTCGCCGAGCAGGCCGGGGTTGAGAAAGCGCATCTGGCTATAGAGGTCGTCCAGGCGGTTTTCCACGGGCGTCCCGCTCAAGGCCACCCGAAAACGCGCCGCCAGCTGGTACGCGGCGCGCGCGACCTGCGACTGCGGGTTCTTGATGAGCTGCGCCTCGTCGAGGACGACCATGTCCCAGTCGACGGGCGCCAGATGCTCCAGGTCGAGGCGCAGGATCGCGTAGGTCGTGATCGTGACGTCGGCGGCAGGATCGAGCGCGCGGCCGCCGCCGTGGTAGAGCCCGACGCGCAGGTCCGGGCGGAAACGCGCGAGCTCCGCGAGCCAGTTGGGCGCGACCGAGGTCGGGGCGACGACGAGCGTGCGGCCCTCGATGACGGCGATCGCCTGCAGCGTCTTGCCGAGCCCCATGTC
>JAYVWD010000488.1:0-21502 GCA_043786345.1 Pseudomonadota bacterium | reverse complement strand
GCGCTTGCGCGACATCGGGCGCTCTTTGTCGTCCGCGGACAGGCCTTCCACATCGGGCACGTCGAGCGGCGACGGCAGCAGCGCGACGACGGCGTCGAGGAGCGGCTGAATGCCCTTGTTCTTGAAGGCGGAGCCGCAGAAGACCGGGACGATGTGGAAGCCGATGGTCGCGCGGCGCGCGGCGGCCCAGAGCTCGGACTCGGAGATCGGCTTGCCTTCGAGGAACTTCTCGGTGAGCGCCTCGTCGGTCTCGGCGACGGCCTCGACGAGCTTCTCGCGGGCGACGGCGGCCGCCTCGGCTAAGTCCGCGGGGATTTCGGTGGCGGCGAAGGTCTGGCCTTTGTCGCCGTCCTCTTCCCACACGAAGGCCTTCATGCCGACCAGGTCGATCATGCCGCGGAAGTTTTCCTCGACGCCGATCGGGATCTGGAACGGGACGGGGTTGGCGCCGAGGCGCTCTCTGATCGACGCGACCGACATCGGGAAGTCGGCGCCGACGCGGTCCATCTTGTTGACGAAGGCGATGCGCGCGACCTTGTATTTGTTGGCCTGGCGCCAGACGGTCTCGGACTGGGGCTCGACGCCGTGCACGCCGTCGAAGACCGCGACGGCGCCGTCGAGCACGCGCAGCGAGCGCTCGACCTCGACGGTGAAGTCCACGTGGCCGGGCGTGTCGATGATGTTGATCCGGTGGTTTTTCCAGAAGGCGGTGATCGCGGCGGAGGTGATCGTGATGCCACGCTCCTGCTCCTGGATCATCCAGTCCATCGTGGTGTTACCCTCGTGGACCTCGCCGATTTTGTGGATCTTGCCGGTGTAGAAGAGGATGCGCTCGGTCGTCGTGGTCTTGCCGGCGTCGATGTGGGCCATGATGCCGATGTTGCGGTACTGCGAGAGGTCGGTCTTTTTAGGCGCCATGGTGCAGAGCCCGCGTCAGAGAGAGGATTTCGAAGGAAATGAAAAAGGGCGGAGCAATGGTCTCCGCCCTTCTCGTATCGCTTGGAATTACCAGCGGTAGTGCGCGAACGCCTTGTTGGCGTCGGCCATCTTGTGGACGTCTTCGCGGCGCTTGATCGTACCGCCGCGCTTGTTGGCGGCGTCGAGGAGCTCGGAGGCCAAGCGCTCGCCCATCGAACGGCCCGGGCGGCCGCGGGAGAATTCGATGATCCAGCGGATCGCGAGGGCCTGACGGCGCTCGGGACGGACTTCGACCGGAACCTGGTAGTTGGAGCCGCCGACGCGGCGGGACTTCACTTCGACGAGGGGCCGGCTGTTTTCGACCGCGGCCTTGAAGATCTCGATGCCGTTCTTGAACGGGGCGAGCGCTTGCGGGCCTTTGTGGTCGATGATGTCGATCGCGCCGTAGAACGCTTTCTCAGCGGCGGACTTCTTGCCGTGCTTCATCATGCAGTTGACGAACTTGGCGACCAGAAGTTCTTTGTACTTCGGGTCGGGGAGGATCTGGCGCTTGGGAATCTCGCGACGACGTGCCATGTCTCAACTATCTCCTGCGGAGTCGAACTTGAATTAAAGGATCACGGCTTCAAATTACTTCTTGGCGGCGACCGGTGCGCCCGGCTTCGGACGCTTGGCGCCGTATTTGCTGCGCGCCTGACGGCGGGCCGTGACGCCGCTCGTGTCGAGCGTGCCGCGGATGATGTGGTAGCGAACGCCTGGAAGGTCCTTGACCCGGCCGCCACGCACCATGACGACGGAGTGCTCCTGGAGGTTGTGGCCTTCGCCGCCGATGTACGAGGTGACCTCGATGCCGTTGGTCAAACGCACGCGCGCGACCTTACGGAGGGCGGAGTTGGGCTTCTTCGGGGTCGTCGTGTAAACGCGAACACAGACGCCGCGGCGCATCGGGCTTCCCGCGAGGGCGGGCGATTTGCTCTTGGCATGGAGCGCCGAGCGTCCGGTCTTGATGATTTGGCCAATCGTGGGCATTCGTTCTACCTTCTCGTCAGGCTCGAAAACATATAGTTAATGAGAACGCCAAATTACACGAGCCAGCACACCCGTGAATCCTAGGCCTTATACTGGATAAGGGAGCATATTGCTATCAAAACGTCGCGCCTTAGGCAACCTTATTCCCTGCAAAATCCCCTTCCAAGCTGCAAAAAGGGGAATGGGGCTGCCTTTCGGCAGCCCCATCTTGAATCTAACCATGTGACCGGAGGTCAGGGCCGGGTTCGGGTTCCGGCGCTTACTGCGCCGCGACGCTCACTTCGGCCAAGTCCGTGGACTTCTGGGCGGGACGACGGCTCGGGACTTCCGCTTTGAGGTCGCGGTAGACCTTGGCGCCCGTACCGGCCGGAATCAGACGGCCCATGATGACGTTCTCTTTCAGGCCGCGGAGGTAGTCGATCTTGGAGTTGATCGACGCTTCCGTGAGGACCTTGGTGGTCTCCTGGAAGGAGGCCGCCGAGATGAACGATTCGGTCGAAAGGGACGCTTTGGTGATGCCGAGCAGCAGGGCCTCGTGGGTGGCCACCTGCTTGCCTTCGGCGATCATCACCGCGTTCGTCTCGTCCAGCTCCATCTTGTCGACCTGCTCGGCCGGGAGGAACTTCGTGTCGCCCGGGTCGATGACCTTCACGCGGCGCAGCATCTGGCGAACGATCACCTCGATGTGCTTGTCGTTGATCTCGACGCCCTGGAGCCGGTAGACCTCCTGGATGTTGTCGACGAGGAACTTCGCGAGCTCCACGCGGCCCAACACCTCGAGGATCTCGTGCGGGTTGACCTGGCCGTCGACGAGCAGCTCGCCCTTACGGACGAAGTCGCCTTCGGTCACGACGACGTGCTTGCCCTTCGGAATCAGGTATTCCTTGGCTTCGCCCGACTCGTCCGTCAGGTTCAGCTTGCGCTTGCCCTTGGTGTCGGCGCCGAACGACACGGTGCCGTCGCGGTCGGCCATGACGGCCATGTCTTTCGGTTTGCGGGCTTCGAAGAGCTCGGCCACGCGGGGGAGACCACCCGTGATGTCCTTGGTCTTCGTGGTTTCGCGCGGGATCTTCGCGAGAATGTCGCCCGGGTGGACCTTCGTCATGTCTTCCTGGGTCACGATCGCGCCGACCGGAAGGGTGTAAACCGCCTCCTTCTTGCCGCCGGGAACCTTCGCGACGGCGCCGTTGTCGTCCGCGATCTCGAGGCGCGGCTTGAGCTCGGCCGTACGGCCTTCGATCACGACGCGCTGCGTTTGGAAGGTGACTTCATCGACCCGCTCTTCCATCGTCTGGCCTTCGCGAAGGTCGACGAAGCGAACGGCGCCGGGAACTTCGGCGATGATCGGCACGGTGAACGGGTCCCATTCGGCGAGCTTGTCGCCGGCGGCCACTTTGTCGCCCTCCGCAACGCGGAGGAACGAGCCGTAGACGATCGGGTACTTTTCCTTGACCGTGTCGTCGTCGTTCATGACCTTCATCTCGCCCGTCCGCGACAACACGACGAGCGTGCCTTCGCGGTTCTTGACGGTCCGGAGGTTCTCGTACTTGATCGTCCCGGAGAACCGGGAGGCCAAGGCGTTGGTTTCGACGGCATGGCTGACGGCGCCACCAAAGTGGAACGTCCGCATCGTGAGCTGGGTGCCCGGCTCGCCGATCGACTGGGCGGCGATGACGCCGACCGCTTCGCCGACGTTGACCAGGTGACCGGTCGCGAGGTCTCGGCCGTAGCACTGGGCGCAGGCGCCCATCTTCGAGATACAGGTCAGGGTCGAGCGCACGGTCGCGGCTTCGACGCCGGCCCGGTCGATCTTCTCGGCGAGGCTTTCGGTGACGAGCTGGTCCTTCGCGACGATCACTTCCCCCGTTTCCGGGTGCTTGACGTCGAGGAGCAGCGCGCGGCCGAGGGTCCGCTTGCCGAGGGATTCCTTGATGTCCGGACCTTCGCGCAAGGGAACCAGCATGAGGCCGGCCTGGGTGCCGCAGTCGAATTCCGAGATGATCGCGTCCTGGGCGACGTCGACCAGACGGCGGGTCAGGTATCCGGACGACGCCGTCTTGAGGGCGGTGTCGGCCAGGCCCTTACGGGCGCCGTGCGTCGAGGTGAAGTATTCGAGGACCGTCAGTCCTTCGCGGAAGTTGGACGTAATCGGCGTCTCGATGATCTCGCCCGATGGCTTGGCCATCAGACCGCGCATACCGGCCAGCTGCCGGATCTGCTGGGCCGAGCCCCGGGCGCCGGAGTCGGCCATCATGAAGATGGAGTTGTTGCTCGCGACGCGGTGCTCGACGCCCTTGTGGTCCTTGCGGGCCATGGTCGAGATGTTCTTGAACATTTCCGAGGCGATGGACTCGGTGACCTTCGCCCAGATGTCGATGACCTTGTTGTAGCGCTCGCCTTCGGTGAGGAGGCCTTCGGAGTACTGCTCCTTGATCTTCTTCACTTCCTCGTACGCTTCCTCGAGGAGCTTCGGCTTCACGAGCGGGACGACCATGTCGCCGATCGAGATCGAGAGGCCGGCCTTGGTCGAGTAGCGGTAACCCATGGCGCGCAGGGCATCGGCGACCAGAACGGTGCGCTTCGGGCCGCAGGTCCGGAAGACCTGGTTGACGAGGCGCGCGAGCTCCTTCTTGCCGAGGGCCTTGTTGATCGCGTCGAAGGGCACTTCGTCCGGGAGGATCTCGGACAGGAGCACGCGGCCGACGGTCGACTTGATGCGGGTGCCGCGCATGCGGATGGTGATCGGGGCCTGGAGGCCGACGACGTTGTGGTCGTACGCGGCGCGCACTTCCTCGACGGAGCCGAAGGTCTTGCCGCCGCCGATCGCGCCGATGTCTTCGCGGGTCAGGTAATAGATGCCGAGGACGATATCCTGGGTCGGGACGATCACCGGGTTACCGGAGGCCGGCGACAGGATGTTGTTGGTCGACATCATGAGCACGCGGGCTTCGAGCTGGGACTCGACGGACAGCGGCACGTGGACGGCCATCTGGTCACCGTCGAAGTCGGCGTTGAACGCGAAGCACACCAGCGGGTGAAGCTGGATGGCCTTGCCTTCGATCAGGACCGGCTCGAAGGCCTGGATCCCCAAGCGGTGAAGCGTCGGGGCGCGGTTGAGCAACACGGGGTGCTCTTTGGTGACTTCCTCGAGGGAGTCCCAAACTTCCGGGCGTTCCTTCTCGACGAGCTTCTTCGCGGACTTGATCGTCGAGACGATCCCGTGCTCTTCGAGCTTGTTGTAGAGGAAGGGCTTGAAGAGCTCGATGGCCATCTTCTTCGGCAGGCCGCACTGGTGCAGCTTCAAGTCCGGGCCGACGACGATGACGGAGCGGCCGGAGTAGTCGACGCGCTTGCCGAGCAAGTTCTGGCGGAAACGGCCTTGTTTACCCTTGAGCATGTCGGACAACGACCGGAGCGGCCGCTTGTTCGGGCCCGTGAAGACCTTGCCGCGGCGGCCGTTGTCGAACAACGCGTCGACGGCCTCCTGCAGCATGCGCTTCTCGTTCCGGATGATGATTTCCGGGGCGTTGAGCTCGATCAGGCGCAGCAAGCGGTTGTTCCGGTTGATGACGCGGCGGTAGAGGTCGTTAAGGTCGGAGGTCGCGAAGCGGCCGCCATCCAAGGGCACGAGCGGGCGGAGGTCCGGCGGCAGCACCGGGATGACCGACAGCATCATCCACTGCGGCTTCGCCATGAAGTTGCCATTGTTGTCCTTCGTGTTGAAGGCCTCGATGACTTTCAGGCGCTTTTGCAGCTTCTTGCGGGTGGCTTCCGCCTTCACGTCGCGCAGGTCCTTGCGAAGGTCGTCCGCCAGGTCCTCCACGCGGATGTGGGACAAGAGCTCCATGATCGCCTCGGCGCCGACGCCGACGCGGAACGCGTTGTTGCCGTGGTCGGCGAGCAGCGCGTCGTACTCTTCTTCGGATAGGACCTGGCCCGGGTGGAGCTTGGTCATGTCGGAGTTGCCCGGGTCGAGCACCACGTACGATTCGGAGTAGAGGATGCGCTCGACGTCTTTCAGCGTGATGTCGAGGATCGCGCCGATCCGGGACGGCAGCGACTTCAAGAACCAGATGTGGGCGACCGGGGTCGCCAAGTTGATGTGGCCCAGGCGTTCGCGGCGCACCTTGGAGTGGATGACCTCGACGCCGCACTTATCGCACACGATGCCGCGGTGCTTCATGCGCTTGTACTTGCCGCAGATGCACTCGAAGTCGCGCACGGGTCCGAAGATTTTGGCGCAGAACAGGCCATCACGCTCCGGCTTGAAGGTCCGGTAGTTGATCGTCTCCGGCTTTTTCACTTCGCCGTAGGACCAGCTCCGGATCTTCTCGGGGGACGCGAGCGAGATCTTGATCGCGTTGAACGACAACGGATCGGTCGGCTTATCGAAGAAATTCAGTAGGTCTTTCAAAAGGCACTCCTCTCGGAAACGGAGGAAATAACAAAATGACTCATTCGGAAGCGACGACGGACGCCTTTACTGCTGGAGCCCTTCGATGCCCGACTCCTGCCCGTCATCACGGATCAGGTTGACGTCGAGGCCGAGCGACTGGAGCTCCTTCACGAGGACGTTGAACGACTCGGGCAGGCCCGGGGTCATCATGTTCGTCCCCTTCACGATCGACTCGTACATGCGGGTACGACCCAGCACGTCGTCCGACTTCACCGTGAGGAATTCCTGCAGCGTGTGCGCCGCACCATAGGCCTCCATGGCCCACACTTCCATCTCGCCCAAGCGCTGGCCACCGAATTGGGCTTTGCCGCCGAGCGGTTGCTGCGTGACGAGCGAGTAAGGCCCGATCGAACGGGCGTGGATCTTTTCGTCGACCAAGTGGTGAAGCTTGAGGACGTACATCACGCCGACCGTGACGCGGTTGTCGAACTTGGCGCCGGTACGGCCGTCATAGAGGTCCGTCTGGCCGTCCGGCGTGACGCCGGCGAGCTCGAGGTGCTGGCGGATCTCGGTTTCGTTCGCGCCGTCGAAGACCGGGTTGGCGAAGTGCACGCCTTCCTTGTACTTGCGGACGAAGTCCTTGAGCTGGTCATCGGTCGCGCCTTTGACGAACTCCTTGATCTCGGCCGTGTCCCAGATCTGGAAGATGACCTCTTCCAGGGCCTTGCGGGGCACCGCTTCGTCGACCATGCGGTTGATGCGCTCGCCGATGCCTTTGGCGGCCCAACCCAAGTGGGTCTCGAGGATCTGGCCGATGTTCATCCGGGACGGAACGCCGAGGGGGTTCAGAACCATGTCCACCGGGCGGCCGTTTTCGAGGTACGGCATGTCTTCTTCCGGGAGGACCCGGGACACGACGCCCTTGTTGCCGTGGCGGCCGGCCATCTTATCGCCGACCTGAAGCTTGCGCTTGATGGCGACGTAGACCTTGACCATCTTGATGACGCCCGGAGGCAGCTCATCGCCCTTCTTGATCTTCTTGATCTGCTCTTCCGTCATGAAGCGGATGAGGTTGATCTTGTCGCGAAGGTTGTCGAGGGCCTTGCGGAGAAGCGTGTTCTTCTCGGCGTCCTTGACGCTGACGCCGTCCCAGCACGTGTAGTCGATTTCCTTGAGGAGCTTGCCGTCGACGGGCGTGCCCTTCTTGGCGACGACTTCGCTGCCGTCCTTCGACTTGACGTCGGCTGCCAGCACGTCGCCGGCGGAGATCCGCTCGACTTTGCGGACGGCCGAGTCCTTGATGATGTTGACGCGGTCGGTCTCGTCCTTGCGCATCTTGAGGACTTCCTGCTCCTCGATCTGGAGCGAGCGGGAATCCTTCTCGGCGCCGGCGCGGGCGAAGACCTTGGCGCCGATGACCGTGCCGACGACGCCGGGCGGGACGCGCAGCGACGTGTCGCGCACGTCGCCCGCTTTTTCGCCGAAGATGGCGCGGAGCAGTTTTTCTTCCGGCGTCAGCTGGGTCTCGCCCTTGGGCGTGATCTTGCCGACGAGGAGGTCGTTGGGCTGCACTTCCGCGCCGATGCGGATGATGCCGGAGTCGTCTAAGTTCCGGAGGGCTTCCTCGCCGACGTTCGGGATGTCGCTCGTGATCTCTTCCTGGCCGAGCTTCGTGTCCCGGGAGATGCACTCGAATTCCTGGATGTGGATCGAGGTGAACATGTCCTCCTTGCCCACCTTCTCCGAGATCAGGATCGAATCCTCGAAGTTGTAGCCGGACCAGGGCATGAAGGCCACGACGACGTTCTGGCCGAGCGCGAGCTCGCCCATCTCGATCGCGAAGCCGTCGGCGATCACGTCGCCCTTCTTCACCACTTCGCCTTTTTTGACGATGGGCTTCTGGTTGATGCACGTGTCCAGGTTCGAGCGCTTGTACTTCTGGAGCGTGTAGATGTCGACGTCGGCGCCGACTTCCGTCAAAGCGTCCTTCACGTCTTCGGTCGTCCGCACGACGATCCGGTCCGCATCGACGAAGGCGACGCTGCCGTCGCGCTTGGCGACGATGCCGGCGCCGGAGTCGCGCGCCACCGTGTGCTCCAAGCCCGTACCGATGAGCGGCGCGCGGGTCTTGAGGAGCGGCACGGCCTGCCGCTGCATGTTGGAGCCCATGAGGGCGCGGTTGGCGTCGTCGTTCTGAAGGAAGGGGACGAGCGAGGCGGCCACGGAAACCAGCTGGTTCGTGGACACGTCCATCAAGTCCGCTTCTTCGGCGCGCGCGATCTCGGATTCGCCCTGGCGGCGGACACCGACGAGCTCGTCCGGCCGGGCGGCGTTGATCTTGCCCGCCTGGGCGATGACGTGGTCCCGGTGCTCTTCCGAGGCCGAGTAGTAACGGACGGCCTTTTTCACGTCGTTTTCGCGCAGGTCACGGTACGGCGTCTCGATGAAGCCGTATTCGTTGACGCGGGCGAAGGTCGCGAGCGAGGAGATCAGGCCGATGTTCGGACCTTCGGGCGTCTCGACCGGGCAGATACGGCCGTAGTGCGTCGGGTGAACGTCGCGGACCTCGAAGCCGGCGCGTTCGCGCGAGAGGCCGCCGGGCCCGAGGGCCGACAAGCGGCGCTTGTGCGTGACTTCCGAGAGCGGGTTCGTCTGGTCCATGAACTGCGACAGCTGGGAGCTGCCGAAGAATTCCTTGACCACGGCGGACGCGGGCTTGTTGTTGATGAAGTCGTGCGGGAGGAGCGTGTCCACGTCCTGCAGCTGCAGGCGCTCGCGGATGGCGCGCTCGATGCGCAGGAGGCCGATGCGGTACTGGTTTTCCAGCAACTCGCCGACGGCGCGGACGCGACGGTTACCGAGGTGATCGATGTCGTCGATGTCGCCGTTGCCGTTCTTGAGCTTGAGCAGGTAGCCGACCGTCTTGAGGATGTCCTCTTTGGTCAGGGTGCGTTGCTCGAGGGGCGCGTCGATGCCGAGGCGCTCATTGAGCTTGAGCCGGCCGACCGTCGAAAGGTCGTAGCGGTCCGGGTTGAAGAAGAGGTTGTCGAAGAGGACCTTCGCGGGCTCGATCGTCGGAGGATCGCCCGGGCGGAGGCGCTTATAGATCTCGAGGATCGCTTCGTCCTGGGTCGAGATCTTGTCGCTGACGAGCGTGTTGCGGAACGACGCATCGGCGTTGACCTGGTCCATGAAGAGGATCGAGAACTCGTCGACGCCGCGCGTCACGATCTCCTTGATCAAGCCCTTGTCCAGGTCGGCGTTGATCGGGATGACGGTGTTGCCGTCGCGGTCCTTCAAGTCTTCCGCGAGGACTTTGCCGATCATGTCTTCAGACGTGAGCGTCTGATACTCGATGCCGGCCTGCTGCATCTGGCGGATGGCGCCCTGGCTGATCCGGCGGCCCTTCTTGACGTAGACCTTGCCCGACTTCGGGTCGAGGATGTCGGCGGACGCGCGCTGGCCGCGGAGGAGCTCATAGTTGAGCTTCTTCTCGAATTTGCCGTCGCTGACGCGGATCTTTTCTTTTTCGTAGAAGTAGTCGAGGAGCTGGGCATCGGTGAAGCCGAGCGCCTTGAGGAGCACCGTCGCGTGCAGCTTGCGCCGGCGGTCGATGCGCACGTAGAGGATGTCTTTCGAGTCGAACTCGAAGTCGAGCCAGCTACCGCGGTACGGGATGACCCGCGCGGTGTAAAGGAGCTTGCCCGTGGTGCTGTTCTTGCCCTTGTCATGGTCGAAGAACACGCCGGCAGAACGGTGGAGCTGCGACACGACGACGCGCTCGGTGCCGTTGATGATGAACGTACCGGAGTCGGTCATCAGCGGGATTTCGCCGAAATAGACCTCCTGCTCCTTGACGTCCCGGATCGTCTTGACGTTGGAGTCCTTCTCGACGTCCCAGACGACCAGGCGGATGACCACCTTGAGCGGCGCGGCGAAGCTCATGCCGCGTTGGCGGCATTCGTCGACGGTGTACTTCGGCTCCTCGAACGAGTAGCTCGCAAATTCCACCGAGGCCGTGCCTTGGAAGTCCTGGATCGGGAAAACCGACCGGAACACGCCTTCGAGGCCGACGTTCTTCCGCTTCTCCGGATCGATGTCCATCTGGAGAAACTGTTGGTAGCTGTTGCGCTGAATTTCGATCAGGTACGGGATTTCGACCGCAGCCGGGATCTTCGCGAAACTCTTCCGAGGCCGAGCAAAACTTGCTGCCAGGGAGGTCATAACGTCACTCCTAAATCGAGAGGATCACACCTAGCATTGCGCTAAACGACGGACGGCGAGCGGCCCTGCCGAAAAAGGGGGTATGAGCGAATGCGGCAGCATACGCCCGGCAGAATCGCGACGCAACTAGTAGATAACAATCCGCCGGTTACGATACCTTCAGGAACCGAAGGATCGTTACCGGTCAGCAAAAAACAGACGCTTGGGTCAACCCACGCCCGCCTTTCTCTGAGTGCATGACAAGCACTGTTTGGAAAGGAGAGACAAGCGGGCCCCCAAGGACTGTGATGCTGCGTTAGGCAGCCTCAAAGGAGAGGCTGCCCGGATTGCTCACTACAAGAACGGAACAACTGGACTTACTTAAGCTCGACCTTCGCGCCGTTCTCTTCAAGCACTTTCTTGATCTTGGCGGCTTCATCTTTCGTGATGCCTTCCTTGATCGTCTTCGGCGCGCCTTCGACCAGGTCCTTCGCCTCTTTCAGGCCGAGGCCCGTGATCGTGCGGATTTCCTTGATCACGTTGATCTTCTTGTCGCCAGCGGCGGTGAGGATCGCGGTGAACTCGGTCTGCTCTTCGACAGGAGCAGCAGCAGCGGCGCCGCCGCCTCCGCCGGCCATCATCATCGGAGCCGCGGCGCTCACGCCGAACTTGGTTTCGAGTTCCTTAACCAGGTCCGCGGCTTCAAGCAGCGTCAGGTTCTCAAGGTACGAGATAACTTGCTCTTTCGTCACGCTCGACATCGTCAATCCTCCCTCAAACTTTATCGCTTGGGTAGCGATCAAAGCGTTTACCGTTTTCGAAACCGATTGCCATTAACCTATTGAAACCAAAACTTATTTCTTCGTATCGCGAATCGCAGCGAGCACCGTCACGATCTGCCGGGGGACGCCGCTCAGAACCGTCACGAGGCCGCGAGCCGGGGACGCCAGGGTGCCCACGATTCTTGCCAGGAGAACGTCTTTGCTCGGGAGGTCCGCGAGGGCCTTGAGGTCGGCGGTGGACAGCGGCTTGCCGTCGAGGACGCCGGACGTGACTTTGAAGAGCTCTTTCTTGTCTTTCTCGAAGTCGAGAACGGCCTTGGCGGCGGCGGCCGGGTCGCCAAAGATGAACACCACGCCGATCGGACCCTTGAGGGCGCTCGACAGGGGGGCCATGGCCGGGGCGTCTTCCTTGATCGAGAACTTGGCGACGCGGTTCTTGATGACCCGGAACTCGGCCTTCGCTTCCCGCAGCTTGACGCGCAGGTCGGTCAGCTCGGTGACGGTGAGGCCCCGGTATTCCGCGACGATGGCGCCGTTGGCCTTCTTGAAGCTGATCGCGAAGTCATCCTTCAGCGAATGCTTGTCGGCTTTGCTCATTGGCATGGCAGGAAACCCTCAGCTACAAAAAGGATGGTTCAGAGCCGGTACGGGGTCGGATCGACCTTGACGCTCGGGCTCATCGTGGACGAAATCGCGATCTTGTTGAGGTAGGTGCCCTTCGCGGTCGAGGGCTTGGCCTTCATCAACGCGTCGATCACGGCCTTGGCGTTCTCGGAGAGCTTGATGGCGTCGAAGCTGGCCTTGCCGACGGGGCAGTGCACGATGCCGGCCTTGTCGACGCGGTACTCGGCCCGGCCGGCGTTCAGCTCGGCGATGGCCTTGGGAACGTCGAAGGTGACCGTGCCGAGCTTCGGGTTGGGCATCAGGCCGCGGGGGCCGAGGACCTTACCGAGCTTGCCGACGACGCCCATCATGTCGGGCGTGGCGATCACGGCGTCGAACTCGAGCCAGCCGCCCTGGATCTTGGCGGCGAGCTCGTCGCCGCCGGCGTCCACGACGCTCGGGTTGGCGGACTTCGCGAGGGCATCGCCCTTGGCGAAGACGACGATGCGGACCGACTTGCCGAGGCCGTGCGGCAGCGGGGTCGCGCCACGGACGTTTTGGTCCGCCTGGCGGGGGTCAACACCGAGGTTGATGGCCAAATCGACGGTGGCGTCGAATTTGGTGTAGGTGGTCTCTTTGAGAAGCTTGCAGGCTTCGTCCAAAGTGTACAGCTGCTCTGGATTGATCTTGGCCGCAGCCGCGCGGTATTTCTTACCCGACTTTGCCATCGTTATTCTCCGTAGTCCGAGCGAACCGGCCAAATGCCGGCTCTCCTACTATGTGAAGACACTCGTATCGAAAAAATTACTTAACTTCGAGGCCCATGCTGCGCGCGGAGCCGGCGATAATTTTGAACGCCGCGTCCGTGTCGTAGCAGTTGAGGTCTTTCATCTTGATCGCCGCGATCTCGTTGATCTGGGCGGGCGAGATCGTGCCGCAGGCGAGCTTGCCCGGGGTCTGCGAGCCCTTGTCGACCTTGGCGGCCTTCTTGAGAAGGTCCGAGGCCGGGGGGCTCTTCGTGATGAAGGAGAAGGACTTGTCCGCGTAGACCGTGATGATGGTCGGCAGGATCGAGCCGATCTGCTTCATGGTGCGGGCGTTGAATTCCTTCGTGAACGCCATGATGTTCACGCCGCGCTGACCGAGGGCGGGACCGACTGGCGGCGACGGGTTGGCTTTGCCCGCGGGAATCTGCAGTTTGATGAAGCCGACGATCTTCTTAGCCACCTGGAAACTCCTCGAGCGCGCCTCGGCCATCGGCCTAATGCTGGAAAAGATAGGAGTGCAAGGTCTTACGAGAAATGCCTTGACCCGTCAAGCATAAATCAAACCCAAACCACCCAAGGGATGAAACCCACGGTCTGGAGGGAAGGCTTTGCGGCCGACGGTGCCGGTTTCTACGCTGGAAAGGACAGGTTACGCCACCCTTTTCTAACCGAGGTACCACCATGATTGCCGCGACCCTCGTCCTCCTCACCCATCTGGGCGGGTGCTACGACGTCTCCTATTCCTACTTCGAAGGGGCCGGGCGACCGCCCCTGACCTTGGCGCAGAAGGAATAGGTCGAGGTCACCGAGCCAGGAGACCAGCCGGGCGCCCGCCTTTCGGCCCAGCACTTCCGCTACCAGGACGGGGTCAAGCTCGAGCATTTCCGCGAGGACTGGCGGCAGCTTGCGTCCGGGGCCTGGGAGCAGACGGTCGTAGGCCCGGACGGTACGGTGCGCTATTCTTGTGCGGCGCGGTTTCTCATGAACGAGTGGCGCTGCCGCGTCGTGGCGGCACCCAAACCGCGCCGGGATACGGGACGGGACGACTACGCGGTCATCGACCGCGAGATCTCGCTACAGGTCACGGCGGCCGGCTGGGTCCAGAGCGAGCGGAACGACAAACGCGACCAGGGAGGCAGACTCGTGGCCAATGAGCTCGGATGGAACGCCTACGCGCGATTGGGTGAGGAGCAATGCCCGCGCTGAGCCGCACGCTCGTCGCCAATCGACGGAGCGGGGCGGCAGGGACCGGGCTCCGCAACACGCGCGAGCGCCTGACCCTGCTCTACGGGGCGCAGAGCCAGTTCCAGATCGCGCGCACCGGCCCGCGCGAGACCGTGGTGAGCTTCAATGTGACGGGGGATTGCCTCAATGACGCCTGAGGTGCTGCGCATCCTGGTGGTCGACGACGAGCGGCTCGCCCGCGGCAAGATCGCCCGGCATCTGCGGGAATTTCCGCGGCCCTTCGCCGTGACCGAGGCGAAGAACGGGCTCGAGGCGCTGGCGATGATCCAGGAGCGGGCGCCCGACATCGTTTTTTTGGACGTCGAGATGCCGGGGCTCTCCGGGTTCGACCTGCTGCGGCAGCTGGTCGAGGTGCCGTTCCAGGTGATTTTCCAGACCGCCTTCGACGAGTTCGCGGTGCGGGCCTTCGAGGAAAACGCCTGCGACTATCTACTCAAGCCCTTCACCGCCGACCGCCTGCACAAAGCCCTGGCGCGGGCGCTGGCGCGGACGGCGCCGCCGGGCGGCGCGGTGGCGGCGGCGAGCGCGGCGTTCCTGGACCGGATCACGGTGCGCCAGGGGCGGGAGCTGCTGGTCCTGCCGGTCGACGAGATCCACTGTTTCGTCAGCCGCGACCATTACACCTGCGTGCACACCGACGCGGGGGAGTTTTTGATCGAGCTCTCGCTCAACCACCTGGAGACGCACCTCGACCCGGCGGCGTTCGAGCGCCTGCACCGGAATGCGCCGGTGCGGGCGGCGGCGATAAAGGCCTTGAGCGCCGGACCGGCGTCGCGGGCGACGCTCGTCAACGGGATGCAGGTCGACGTGTCGCGGGCGCACCGGCAGATCGCGAAGAAGATCGTCAAGCGGTAGAGCCGCCGAACGCTCCTCCACGAGTCGCGCGACTTTCCGGTACCGTTTTGGTTTGTTTTAGCCCCTCCTCGCGGGCTCGTCCTTTTCCCGGCTTGCTTGTAGGTCATTTACGTCGTAAAATGTCCGCATGCTGGACAGACTTGTAATGAGCCGTATTCAAAAGACAAATTCGAGTATCATGCTGCTCGGTCCACGTCAGGTCGGGAAGAGCACCCTCATCGCCGCGTTAAAGCCTGACTTATCGTTCGACTTAGCGGATGAGGGGCTCTTTCTCCAGACCGCCAAAGACCCGGGCCTCCTAAAACGACGCCTCGACGCCGCTCCTCGCGCCGCGTTGGTGGCGATTGACGAGGTTCAGCGCATACCATCGCTCCTCAATACCGTGCAGCACGTCATCGACCGCGCGAAACGCGAGGGCCGCCCCTTGCGCTTTCTGCTTTCTGGGTCGAGCGCGCGCAAGCTCTCGAAGGGCGGGGCCAATCTGCTGCCAGGCCGCATCGTCCGAGAATACATGGATCCGCTGACGACGCATGAGCTCGGCCCCGCCTTCGATCTCGAGCGCTGCCTGCAGCTCGGCTGCCTTCCCGGCGTTTTCCTCGCCGGCGACGAAGCACTTCGCATCCTCGACACCTATACGGAAATTTACCTGCGTGAAGAGATCCAAGCCGAAGCCCTGGCACGCGATATCGGCGCGTTCGCGCGCATGCTGGACGTCGTCGCCATCATCAGCGGGGCCTGGCTCAATTATTCCAAAATCGCCAGCGATGCCGAGATTCCGAAGGAGACGATCCGGAGGTACATCGATGTATTGGAGGATACGCTCGTCCTCTTTCGCGTACCCGCCTTCCGGCCCAAGCTGAAGCTGTCACGGCGCGTGACGCAAGCCGACAAGATCTATTTATTCGATGTCGGCGTCCGCAACGCCTTGCTCGGAACGCACCGAAGCCCGATCGCTGCGGACCGGCGCGGTGAGGTGTTCGAGCACTGGCTCGTGCTTCAGGTCATCTATCTGAACCGAGGTCTGAGCAAGGGCTGGAACCTTTCCTGCTATCGAACCGAGAGCGGCGCCGAGGTCGACCTCGTCATCGAGCGGGAGAGTGACATCGTCGGCATCGAGATCAAGGCCTCCCGCAACATCGCCCCGCGGGACGCGCGGGGGTTGGCCTCGCTGTCCGAGACGATCGGGCGGTATAAGCCGCTGCGGCGTTGGATCGCGGCGCAGGTCGAGGCGCCGGAGCTTCTGCCGGACGGGACCGAGGTGCTCCCCTATCGAATGGCGCTCGACCGCCTGGGTGAGGAATAAGGCGGCGGGCAGAAGCCAACCGACGACCTATGACCCGGAGTCCGAAACGGTCCCGGGCGCCAGAATCGCGGGGCTTCCAGAGCCAGATCCGGCGCCCCCACGCCCGTGGGTCGTGCCGCCTTCGGCCCCGAAACCTTGATCGTCAGGAGGCTCCGTCGCGATCTCAATGGATACCTGCGCGGAAAAAAGGTGCCGCGTGACAAAGATCCAGTCGTCACAGGTCTGAATCGCCTCTCCCGCAACCTTCGTAATCCATTGACCGGTCTTTGCCCCGGAACTCGCGGCCGTCGTCCCGGCGACGAGCGAGTCGATGCGCATGGGTGGAACGTGATCGGCGACGCAGGTCACGCGAAACCCTAGATCGATGCCGGGATTGCCGCCGGCATCGACATTCAGTTGCGGTCCCTGCGGTTTGACGTTCTTGCAAAATGCATCGTGTCGATCCGGGAAGGCGCCGCAAAAGAGCGCCAAAATTCCGTTTCGATCGTCGTTCGTGGGATTGTCGAGCACGACAGGCATGCCACACATCACGGACGTCGGCTGTCCGATCTGACAACTGCCATTCATATTATAGGCGTCGCCCAGACCCATCAGGTGGCCAAATTCGTGGAGAATGACCTCCCGTTTGATGCCAAAAGCACTGAGCGGGAGAAAGACTTGGGGCGGTGATGCCGCCGGACGCGCTTGAAATTCGGGTTGCTTAGAAAAATAAATCGTTGCGTCGCTCTTCTTTTCCAAGGTGTTCTTGAGGAAAATGTCCGAACACTCGCCGCGGTGCGAGTAGGCGATCCGGACAATGCTCGGAACGTCGACGGCGAGGTCCTTCAAGGGCGCGTACCAGGAACGCAGAGCTTCCGCGAACTGGCTCTCGATCAGCGCCAACGGCGCAATACTCGTCAGGTCGGACTCGGCGTAGAAGGTGCCACTGCTGACGTAGTCGTGTGCCTGTTCGCTCCATTTCGGCGGCTCGCCGAGAACGACGCAAAGCGTGATCTCATTTTGCAAGGTCTTCGCCGCGAGGCTGGGGTACATGACGTTGGTTTCAAGCTCGATGTGCTTGAGACCGGCTCCAGCAGGTTCCGGCGTTCGACATGCTGGGGAAATGAAGAGACAAAGGCCAAGAAACGACAGTAGGCCAAGTGCTGGCGGCGTTCGCATCAGATTCTCCGCGGCCCAGGATGGAGGCTTCGGCTGAAATAGTAAGCTGGCGAACGAGAAAGAAAAACGCCAGAGAATGCCCTGGCGTCCATTGCATAGACAAACCCCGAGTCAGCTCAGCTTCTGGACCTGGCCGTAATCCAGCTCGACCGGCGTCTCACGGCCGAAGATGGAGACTAGGATGCGGAGCTTCATCTTGTCGGACTGGACCGACTCGATGACGCCGTCGAAGTTGGTGAAGGCGCCGTCGATGACCTTGACCTGCTCGCCCTTCTCGAAATTCTGGGTGGCGGCGGCCGCCTGCTTTTGCTCGCGCACGGCTTCGGGGGACGTCAGGCGGAGGACCTCGGCGTCGGAGATCGGGCGCGGGTTGCGGGCGTTGCCGACGAAACCGGTGATCTTCGGGGTGTCGCGGACGAGGTGGTTGGTGTCCTCGTTCATCTCCATCTCGACGATGATGTAGCCCGGGAAGGCGTTGCGCTCGACCTTCTTCTTTTTGCCGCTCTTGAGGAGCGTCTCGGTCGCGGTCTTCGGGACGATGATGTCGCCGAAGCGCTCTTCCATCTTGTTCATCTTGATGCGGTCGAGGAGCGTGGATTTCGCCTTCTCTTCGAACATCGAATAGGTATGGACGACGAACCAGCGGAAATTGGGGTTGCGGGCGCGCTGGCCGATGGCCGGGCCGGCGTCGGCGCCCTCGTGGCCGCCTTCCGAGTTCTGGGTTTCTTCCGTCATGCTCATGGCTTTCCCTGCTTCAAAATCGGTTTGCTTCGGACGAGCGGTCAGGCGATCAGGACCTTGAGGACCCGGGCCCAGACGACGTCGAAGACGCCGACGATCACCGCGAAGATGCCGACGACCACGACGACGATGATCGTCATGCGCTTGGTGTCGGCCCATGTCGGCCACGAGACCTTACGGAGCTCGGCGATGGCCGAGAGGAAGTACTCGTGGCGCTCTTTGCTGCTCTTGAGGAGCGCCGCGCCGCCGACGCCGAGGAGGACGCCGACCAAGGTCGAGACCGGGGCCCACCAGTCGAAGCGCTCGATCCAACCGGTCTGCACGCCGAGCGTGTCGAACGCCTGGAAGAAAAAGAATCCCGTCAGCACCGCGAAGGCTACGTAAGCGACGTTTAGCCAGGTGGCATCGTCTTTCGTCATGGAGCGAAAACCCTCATTTGATTTGGCACGATCGTAGCGTTCGCCGGGGATTCTGGGAAGGGTGGCAGGCCAGGAGGGATTCGAACCCACAACATACGGATTTGGAATCCGTCGCTCTACCGTTGGAGCTACTGGCCTGAAACTCTATCCACCTTCACAGTGCTCATGCCCATGCGTCGCTTTTAAAGCGGGCATGGGCATGAGTTCAGAGCACTCAGATTCTCAAAATCACTCGATGATCTCGGCGACGACGCCGGCGCCGACCGTACGGCCGCCTTCGCGGATCGCGAAGCGGAGTTCTTTTTCCATCGCGATGGGCGTGATGAGCTCGACGTCAATGTTGACGTTGTCGCCCGGCATGACCATCTCGACGTTTTCCGGGAGCGTGATCGTTCCCGTCACGTCGGTCGTGCGGAAGTAGAACTGGGGACGGTAGTTCTTGAAGAACGGGGTGTGGCGACCGCCCTCTTCCTTCGTGAGAACGTAGACCGAAGCTTTGAACTTCTTGTGGGGCTTGATCGTGCCCGGCTTGGCGAGGACCTGGCCGCGCTGGACTTCTTCGCGCTTCGTGCCGCGGAGGAGGACGCCGGCGTTGTCGCCCGCTTGACCCTGGTCGAGCAGCTTGCGGAACATTTCGATGCCCGTGCAAACCGTCTTCTGGGTGTCGGCGAGGCCGACGATTTCGAGCTCGTCGTTGACCTTGACGATGCCCTTTTCGATCCGGCCCGTGACGACGGTACCGCGGCCCGAGATCGAGAACACGTCTTCGACCGGCATGAGGAACGGTTGGTCGACCTTACGCTCCGGCATCGGAACCCAGGTGTCGGCGGCGTCGATGAGCTCGATGAGCTTCTTGGCCCATGGATCATCGGGGCTGGTGGCTTCCAGGGCCTTGAGGGCCGAGCCCTTGATGATCGGGGTGTCGTCGCCAGGGAACTTGTACTGATTGAGGAGCTCGCGAACTTCCATCTCAACCAGGTCGAGGAGCTCGGCGTCGTCGACCATGTCGACCTTGTTCATGAACACGAGGATCCGGGGAACACCGACCTGACGCGACAGGAGGATGTGCTCACGGGTCTGGGGCATCGGGCCGTCGGCGGCCGAAACCACGAGGATCGCGCCGTCCATCTGGGCGGCGCCCGTGATCATGTTCTTCACGTAGTCGGCGTGTCCGGGGCAATCGACGTGCGCATAGTGGCGCTTGGCCGATTCGTACTCGACGTGCGCCGTCGAGATCGTGATCCCGCGCGCTTTTTCTTCTGGCGCCTTGTCAATTTGATCATAAGCCAGCGCGTTGCCGCCGTACTTCATGGCCATGATCTTGGTGATCGCCGCCGTCAACGTCGTTTTACCGTGGTCAACGTGACCGATGGTCCCGATATTGACGTGGGGCTTCTTCCGGTCGAACTTTTCCTTACCCATCGCATCCTCCCGCTATGCATTAAGCGCTTGTCGTACGGACAAGCGCTCTGCTTGTCCCGATCTATTTGAATTCCGGACACCCGCTGCACACGAGCAGCGAAGGTCTCGTAATCAAGTCAAAGTGGAGCCCAGGATGGGAATCGAACCCACGACCCCGTCCTTACCAAGGACGTGCTCTACCCCTGAGCTACCCGGGCCGAACCAGAAACCGAGCCTTTGCCGGAGGAGTCACCGGACTAAAGGTGGAGCGGGAAACGGGATTCGAACCCGCGACCCTCAGCTTGGAAGGCTGATGCTCTAGCCAACTGAGCTATTCCCGCCCATTAAGAAACGTAACGCGCACAACTTAAGCGGATCAGGCAGAATTTGGAACGAGAATTTCATCCGTTACCGGAATGAGCCTTCGACCGCGTTCGGCCACGAGCACTAGAAGATGGTGGAGGGTGAAGGATTCGAACCTTCGTAGACATAAGTCAACGGGTTTACAGCCCGCCCCCATTGGCCACTCGGGCAACCCTCCATTGCCGACACCCGCTGTCCGTTTCCCTTACCCTGGCGCGCCGCTCAGCTGATTAGCATTGCCGCCAGTGGAGCTGGCGACGGGACTTGAACCTGCAACCCTCTGATTACAAGTCAGATGCTCTACCAATTGAGCTACGCCAGCTCGAGAATCGTCCAAGGCGCCGACGATACCACTCTCCGCAGTAATCCAAAAAACTCAGTGTTCTCGGGAGGTTCTACGTTTAGCAGAAGCTAAGGAGTACTATGATTGCCGAGGCATGTCAAGCGGTTGCGTGACCTCGTCGGCACGAAGCCTGAAACGCTTGCGGCACAGGCGTTTCAGGGGGCCCAGGGGCTGAAAGTCATGGGGCCAGGGCGCTGAGAAAGATGCCCGCGGCGACGCTGACGTTGAGGGACTCCAGGCCGAGGCCCTTGTTTGGGATCGCCGCGAGGACGTCGCAGTGATCCCTCACATTCTTAGCCAGTCCGGTGTCCTCGCTACCCAAAACGAGCACCATCTTTTCATACTTACCGACGAGCTTCTCATAAGGCATGCCGTCCATCGCGGTGCCGATGATCCAGTAACCCCGCTTCTTGAGGTCCTCGAGCGTACGGGACAGGTTGACGACACAGACGAGCTCGGTGAGGGCGAAGCCGCCCTGGGCCGTACCGACGGACGACTGCGTTAATAGGACCTGGCGGCGCTCCGGGGCGATCACGTCGCGGACGCCGAAGAACGCGGCGCTGCGCACGACGGCGCCGAGGTTGCGCGGGTCGGTGATGTGGTCGACCGCGAGGATGAGGTCGTGTTCGCGATTTTCCAGGCGCCTTTCAAAGGCTTCGGTGTCGAGCGCCTGGAGGCGGACGCGGGCCCGTACGGGCGCGAATTCGTCGTTTTGCGCGGGGTCGCGCTTCGACATCTCGCCGACTTTGTGTTGGAGGCCGTGCTCGCGGATCAGGCGTTCGGCGGCGGCTTTGTGCGGCGGCGTCGCCTCGACGCCGAGGATCGCCTCGGGCTTGAAGCGGGCGTACTCGGAGAGGGCGGCGAGGCCGTCGACGAAGAAGTCCTGGGGGGCATGCGGGTCTTTGCGCTCGGGACGCGGCGGCGGCTCGTCGCGGCGCGGCGGTTTTCCGCGGGAATCGTCGCGGCGCGGCGGCGG
>JAYVWD010000487.1:0-1592 GCA_043786345.1 Pseudomonadota bacterium | reverse complement strand
GAACCGTCCCGCGCCCATCTGCGCGAGCGCGCCGCGGTCGGGGATCCCGGCGATCGAGACGACGCGGCCGCCCTTTTTCACCACCTGGAACGAGCGCTTGAGCGCCTCCCCGCCGAGCCCGTCGAACACCGCGTCGAAGCCGCTCAGCACCGCATACGGGTCTTCGGCCTTATAGTCGATGACCTGATCCGCGCCGAGGCGCCGCGCGAACGCGACCCCGTCGCCCGAGGCGCTCGTCGCGACGAAGGCGCCGGCGCGCTTGGCGAGCTGCACCGCGATACTCCCGACGGCGCCGGCGCCGGCGGGGATGAAGATCCGCTCCCCGCGTTTGAGGCCGATCGCCTCGTACAGCGCCTGCCACGCCGTCAACGCCACCAGGGGCACGCCGGCGGCGCGCGCCAGATCGAGGGTCCGCGGCTTGATCGCGGCGAAGTCCTCGTGCACCGTGGCGAATTCGGCGAAGGCTCCGAGCTTGTTCTTGTCGACCCGCGCGAAGACCTCGTCGCCGACGCGAAACCGCGCGACGCCGGCGCCGACGGCCGCGACGCGCCCGGCCAGGTCATTACCGAAGATGATGGGCAGGACGAAGCCCTTCGCGAGGCGCATCTTGCCGCCGCGGATTTTGAAGTCGACCGGGTTGATGCTCGCCGCCGCCACCTCGATCAGCAGCTCGTGCTCGCCCGGCACCGGGCGCTCCACCTCGCGCAGCTCCAGGACGTCGTTGTTGCCGTAACCCGTCATCAGGATCGCTTTCATGCCGGTCTCCATCGGTTGGCTTTTTTACGCGGGGTTTTACCGGGCACCGTTAACATTTGTAAAAAGATGCATTGAGCCGATCGCTTCAGCGCTTTCTCATCCGAGATCCTCATAATTGAACCCCAGGCGCCATTTCCGCCTTTGGAGGCCTCGATGCAGAAGGCATTTTTTTCCCGGGCGAACATCCGCTCGCTCCTGGTGATGCTGTCGTTCGTCTTCACGTTCCGCTGGTGCGTCGCCTCGCCGTATGAGGTCCCGACGCCGTCGATGGAGCCGACGATCAAGGTCGGCGACCGGGTCCTCGGCAACCACCTAGCCTACCGCCTCCGCCTGCCGTTCACCAACTACACGATCGCCGCCTGGGGATCCCCCCGCCGCGGCGACGTGATCATCTTCGCCTCGCAGACCGAGCCGGGAATCAACCTGGTGAAGCGCGTCGTCGCCGTGGCCGGCGATGCGGTGCGGTATCAGGACGGCAAGATCTACGTCAACGGCGCCCCGCAGCCGCTGGAAGACGCCGAAGACTCCCGCTCCGTCATGGCGGACGCCACCGACCGGCCCACGCAAAAACACCTCTACCGCGAGGATCTGAGCGGCCATTGGCATTGGGTGCTGCACGACCGCCGGCTCGAGGGCCTGGAGCGCGACTGGCCGGCCGACGGCGAGTCCTATGCCGTGCCCGAGGGCTTCGTCTTCGCGTCCGGCGACAACCGCGACAACTCCCTCGATTCGCGGTCCTGGGGCCCGGTGCCGGTCAATGACGTCTACGGCCAGGCGACCCGCGTCCTCTGGAGCGCCTATATTCCCGGCGGCAAAACGCTGCCCCAACTGCGCCT
>JAYVWD010000486.1:0-4570 GCA_043786345.1 Pseudomonadota bacterium | reverse complement strand
GATCCTCGGGACCTTGCTGACCGGCATCGTCGTGATGATCATCTGTGCCGCGTTGCTCACCTGGCTGCGCGGGCGAAACCTCGCGCTCCGCGACGAGGTCGAGAAGGCCTCGTTCGAGCAGATGCGGGCCTGAGCCCAAGTTCACTCAAGTTCATGAAGGAGCTGGCCGATATGGACGCGCCATTCGCGGGCGGGACCGACCCCACCGCTTACATCCTCGCCGCATACCTGATCGGCGCCCTGATGCTGCTCGGGTTCTACGCCTACACCCTCGTCGAGCGCCGCAAGCTCCGCCAGCTACTCGCCGCCGTTCGCCGCCGTTAAGGAGACCGTCCCGTCATGGTCAAAAAAGGCTCCAACAAAAAATGGTTCATCGGCGGGGGCGTCATCGCCGTCGCCGTGATCGCCATCGCCTCGCTCAACCTCGGCGACAACCTCATCTACTTCTACACGCCGGGCGAAGCGTACGCGAAGGCCGCGGACCTCTCCGGCCAGACGATCAAGGTCGGCGGCATGGTCCAGGCCGGCACCGTCAAGTGGACGTCGGCGACGCTCGACCTCGCGTTCACCATGACGGACATGCAGGGCCACGACATCGCGGTCTCGCACCACGGCACGCCGCCCGACATGTTCAAGGAAGGCCAGGGCGTCGTCGTCGAGGGCCGCATCGAGGACGCCGGCCGCCACATGGTGTCCCACAACCTCATGGTCAAACACTCCGAAGAGTACAAGCAGGCCGGCGACCACACCAAGATGGACAAGGCCCTCCTCGAGAGGTCCCTCTTCAAAGGCCAGCAGGAAGGCAAGTGACATGAATGGCGTCGTGACCCCCCCGGCTCCGAGCGACGAGGTCCAGCTCCGGACGAGCAAACGCCGCCACGTGATCACGACGCTCGCGATCGTCGTCGCCGCGGCCGGGTTCATCGCGCTGCTCGGCTACGGCCTGACCCTCGACACGACGAAGGTCCCGCCGGCGATCGTCGACAAGGCCGCGCAGCCGTTCTCCGTCGCCTGGATCCAAGGCCAGAAGTTCATCCCCACCGCGAGCGAAAGCGGCTTCCGCCTCGCGGACCTCAAGGGGCACCCGGTCGTCCTGAACTTTTGGGCGAGCTGGTGCGTCAGCTGCCGGGAAGAGGCCCAGGAGCTCCAGAAGTTCTGGACCCTCCACGACAAGGACGTCCTCGTCGTCGGCATCGCGATCCAGGACGAAAAGGACGCGGCGAAGAAGTTCGCCGACTACTTCGGCAAGACGTATGCGTTGGGATTGGACGTCGACGGCCGCGCGGCCATCGACTACGGCGTCTCCGGCGTGCCCGAAACCTTCCTGATCGACCGGAACGGGGTGATCCGGCACAAGGAGATCGGCCCCGTCTCGGTGTCGAAGCTCGAGTCGTTGTTGCCGAAGATCATGGCTGCCGGGACCTGAAGCGGGGTTTGGGGCGGAGCCCCCAAAAAGAACCGTCCTTCAATCCGTCTCGATCCACCCCGTTACATCCATCACGAAGCCGAGCGTATAGGCCGCGATCAAAAACGGCGCCACGAGGCCCATGAACAGGACGATGGGCAGAAACATGATCAGGTCCTCAAGGGACTCGATCTGGAAGTCTTCGCGGGTGAACATCATGGCGCGACGGGATCCCCTGCCAAAAGCTGAGCGTGAGCAGCCGGTTAGGTGCTTAGACTAGCGGCCGCACCAGATCACTGCAAGGGATACTTCTTGCTGTAGATCACGTAGGCCGGGTTTCCGGGGATTTTGTCCTGAACCTGCGCGCTTACGTCGAAGGTGTAGGTGGCGCCGAGGGCGAAGATGTTCTCCTGCACGCCGAACTGCCGCTTGTCGCCGGGGATGGCCTGCGAGTTCCAGATGGTTTTCCCGTCGGCGCCGTAGACGTGCACGGTCCAGAGGAAGGACTGGTACTCGCCGAACGGGTTGCCGACGAGCAGGGCGGTCTTCGTGTTCGCGTCGTATTGAGCGGTGATCGCGGCCGGCTTCAGGGCCGGGAAGACGTACGGAAACTCCATGAACCAGGGCTTTTCCTTGGTCCCGAAGACGAGCTGGAAGAAGATCGCCTCCTGCGCCCGGGGGGCCTTGGCCTGGTCGAGGATGACTTTTTTGGCGAAGACGCGGTCGCCGGCGGCGCCGTCGTCGCTCAGGCCGTCGTCGCCGAGGAGGCGGTTGAAGGCGGTGTGGATCTCGGTGTTGTCGTCGGCGTGACCGATGAAGTACGAATTGTTGAGGAGCGAGGGGGCGCCGCGGATCTGCACGGCGAGCGGCGTCACGTCGTCGCGCACCTTGGTGCGGAAGGTGAGCGAGGTCTCGTTGGTGCCGTCGGCCAGGGGTTTGAGCGCGAATTGGGCCGAGATCCACTCGACGCCGATTTTGAAGAACTGGTCGGTATCCTCCTGCCCCGGCGCGTTGTCCGGCTGGTAGTCGCCGTTGGCGTCGGGGTCGAACACGTCCAACTGGCCGTTGCCGTTGTCGTCGGGGTCGAGGATGTTGATGATGCCGTCGCCGTCGATGTCCGGGTCCAACTCGTTGGGAATGCCGTCGACGTCCAGGTCCTGAGCCGAGTCGGACTGCCCGCCCGCCAGCCGGAGGCCGGTCAGGCCCGACAGGTCGAAGGCGGGGTTGAGGCCCAACCCGAGGCCCTTGGCGCCGATGCTGACGGCGCCATCGGGGATGCCGTCGCCGTTCTGGTCGGAGGCGAGGTCCTTCGCGATCTCGATCCCGTTGGAGCTCTGAAAGGTGATGATCGGGCCCTTGTTGATGAGCTTCGGCAGCTCCGTCGTCTTGAGCCGGAAGAACTGGCGGATCGAGCTCGGCGCCGGGCTCGGCATGGAGAGCACGGCCTGGAGGATGTAGTCGGAGGTGAAGAGCGCGAGCGTCAGCGGCTCGGTCGTCTTCACGTGGCCCAGCGTGAACAACCCGGAGGCATCCACCTCGGCGACGCGGGCGATCATGGTCGAGCGCTCGATCGCCGCGACGACCCAGCCCGAAAGCACCTGAGCCTGGCTGCCGTCCTGGTTCGCGATGGCGCCGCGGATATCGCTGTAGCTGCCGCACAGCACGCACTTCACCGAGTCCTTGTCGCCGGCGTTGCCGCAGCCGGCCAAGGTCAGGGCGAGTCCCGCAGTCAGGGCGGTGACAGGCTTCGAGGCGAGTTGTAGGATTCGATTCAGGCGCACGGCGGTCGGGGCCTCCTGCCTGCTTCATCGGCAGGTCAGCGCATTCATTTAGCTTTCGGTCCCAGCGAAGCATGAGCCGCTTTACCCATAACAACGACCGTTTCGCCTGCGAAAACTGCGGGTTCGAGGTCCCTCCCCGCAAGGGCGGATGCCGGAACCACTGCCCCCGGTGCCTCGCGAGCAAGCACGTCGACATCTTCCCCGGCGACCGGGCGAACGGCTGCGGCGGCCTGATGGACGCGGTCGACTACGACCTGGACGGGAAAAAAGGCCTGATTCTGATCTTCGAATGCCGCAAATGCCGACAAACGCTGCGGACGATGTCCGCCTACCAGGACCCCCTGTCGCCCGACGACTATGCCAGGATCCTCGCCCTCAAAGAGGGCAAATCCCCAAAATGACGGGAATCATTGCCATGAGACCCTTCCTGCCCGACACCCGCCATCTGCCGGTCCTCCTCGCCGCGGCCCTGCTGAGCCTGGTCGTCCTGCGCTGCGCCGCCGAACACAAGGCGCCGCAGACCGGCGGCGCCGTCGCCCCGCCGGTCGCGACGGAAAAGACCACGGCGCCGCCGGCAGCGCCGCCGGCAACCGCGACGGCAGGGGCCGCCGCCGAGCCCCCAAAGCCCGCGGCCCCCGTCGCGCCGCCGCCCGGCTCCGAGCCCGGCCCCGTCACGGTCACCTGGCTCGGCACCGCTGGACTCTACGTGACCGACGGCAGGACCGCGTTTCTCATCGACCCGTTCGTCAGCCGCTACGGCATCGCCCGTGTGCTTTCGGGCCTGGCGCTCGAGCCGAAGCTCACCTTGATCGACGACTGGATCAAAAGGCTCGGCGTCCCGCGGGGCACGCCCGTCCTCGTCACGCACTCCCACTATGACCACGCGCTCGACGCCCCCTATTTCGCGCAGGCGCTCGGCGGCAAGCTCTATGGCTCCGGCAGCACGGTCTACGTCGGGATCGGCGCCGGCCTCAAGCCGGACGCCATGCATCAGGTGGCGGCCGGCGAAACCCTGACCCTCGGGGATTTCAGGATCCGGTTCATGGCGAGCTGTCACGGCCCGCAGTTCGCCGGGCTCGAGCTCTGGACAGGGACGATCGACGAGCCACTCGAGCAGCCGGCGAACGCGCGCAGCTACAAGGTCGGCGACCATTTCTCGCTGGCGATCGAGCACCCGCGGGCGACCTTCTACCACCAGTCGAGCGCCTGCCTCCTGCCGGGCATGTATGACGGCGTGCACGCGGACACGATCTTCCTCGGCATCTCGGCGCGCTCCGACACGATGGCGCTGGTCACGCCGGCGCTCCTCGGCACCGGCGCCAGGCGCATCGTCCCCATCCACTGGGACGACTTCTTCGAGCCGCTGAGCGACGGCCCCTCCCCG
>JAYVWD010000485.1:0-1859 GCA_043786345.1 Pseudomonadota bacterium | reverse complement strand
TCCGAGTTTCTGGCGAACATGAGCCATGAAATCCGGACGCCGTTGACCGGCGTCCTCGGGACGGTCCGGCTGTTGCGGGAGACCAGTCCGACACCGGCTCAACAGGAGCTCGTCGCGACCATGCAGCGCTGTGGCGAGGCGCTCCTCGGCGTCGTGAACGACATCCTCGACGTCTCGAAGATCGAGGCCGGAAAAATGACCCTCGAGCACTGCGGGTTCGACCTCCTCGGCTGCCTGGACCATGCGATCAGCACCGTCGCCGCCCGGGCCTTGGAAAAGGGCCTGATTTTGCGGTTCGATCCGGGCCCCGGCCTGCCGCGCGCCCTGGTCGGCGACATGACCCGCCTCAGCCAGATCGTGATCAACCTCCTGTCCAACGCCGTAAAATTCACCGCGGCCGGCGAGGTGGTGGTCCGTGCCGACGCCCGCGCCGCGGCGGACGGCCGCTGCGCGCTCACCGTCGCCGTGTCGGACACCGGCATCGGCATCCCGAAAGCGTCCCAGGCCCGGCTTTTCGAGGCCTTCAACCAGGCCGACGAATCGACGACGCGCAAGTACGGCGGTTCGGGCCTCGGTCTGGCGATCTGCAAGAGCCTCTGCGAATTGATGGGCGGCCGCATTTGGGTCGACAGCGAGCCGGGGCGGGGTTCGACGTTTACCTTCGAAGTGACCTTGGTCGAAGCGACGGGATTCGAAGACCTTGCGGCGGCGCCGGCCGACCGGGCCTTCGATAGGGAGTTCGGGCTGCGGCATCCGCTGGCGATCCTCGTCGCCGAGGACAATCCCGTCAACGGGAACCTGGCGCGGCAGTTTCTGGAGCGGATGGGGTATCACCCCACCATGGTGGACAACGGCCGCGCCGCCGTCGAGGCCCAGGAATTACGGCCGTTTGACCTGATCTTCATGGACGTTCATATGCCGGAGCTCGATGGCCTCGAGGCGACCCGTCGGATCCGCGCCGGACGTACCCAAGGTGTGCGGCCGCGGATCGTCGCGATGACGGCGAGCGCCCTCAGCAGCAGTCAGGACGAAGCCCGGAGCGCCGGGATGGACGACTTCGTTGCCAAGCCGATGACCGTCCAGAGCCTGGTCGGCTGCATCGAACGCTGCCTCGGGTCGCGGCCGGCGGCGGGCACGGTCGACGGCTTCGGCGCGCCCCACGCCACCGAGCTGGCCCTGATTCTGGCGCGCTTCGGCGACGACGAGGAGCTTTGCGCCTCGATCGCCGCGCTCTTCATCAGCGATTTCCCCAAGCAGAAACGCCGGCTCGAAGACGCGGTTGCGCGCCGGCACGCCAAAGACATCCACTTTGCGGCCCACACCTTAAGGGGCGCCTCCGGCACCTTTTCCACGGCGCTGGTGGCGGCGGCCGCGGAAGAGCTGGAAAGGCTGAGTCAGCTCGGCGATATCCGGCGCGCGCCCGAGCTGGCGGCGCTGATGCTCGCCGAAGGGCAGATGCTCGTCGACCTTCTCAGCCATTTCATCGGGAGGCAGAGCGCATGAGAATTCTTGTGTGCGACGACGACCTGACGACGCGGTCCCTGCTCGTGGACCTGGTCACCAAGCTCGGGCATGAGCCCGTCCCCTGCGACAACGGCAGGACGGCGCTGACCCTTCTGGTGGGCGCGGACGCGCCCCGTCTCGGCCTTCTGGACTGGGAGATGCCCGCCCCGCAAGGCATCGACGTCTGCCGCCGGGTCCGGAACCACCACAGCTACCTCGACACCTACCTGATTCTCCTCACGGGACGCCGGGGCAGCGCCGACATCGTCGCCGGACTGGAGGCCGGCGCCAACGACTACATCAAGAAGCCGTTTGACCTGGACGAGCTCCGCGCCCGGATCGCCATCGGGGTCAAA
>JAYVWD010000484.1:0-3672 GCA_043786345.1 Pseudomonadota bacterium | reverse complement strand
GAAGCTCAATAGTCCCGCCATCAACAAGTACATCGACCACTACGCCAAGGCCCTGCGGGAAAGCCCCGAGGACCGGGCGAATCTGTTGGCCCTTGCCCTTTGCTACCTCCGGTCCGGGGTGTTGCCGCTAGCCGAGCGCTACCTTGGGAAGCTCATCGAACTTCACCCCGCGGATCCGAGCGGCTACCGATACCGCGCTATCACGTTGATGGGCGCCAAGCGCCCGAAACTTGCGTCGTTGTCGGTCGTCCGCCAGGCTGAGGAGCTGCTAAAGCTGGCGGGAACGCTCGAACCGGATAACGGCCTCAACGATCTGGTGCTCGCGCAGATTCGCCACGATTACTATGTCTTAAACGGCCTGCTCGTTCCTGCGCCGTCTCCGGCCGCGCTGCTCCAGGTGGCTGAGGAAAAACGCTACGACCGACTTGAGGCTGGCCAGCTTCAAGCGTTGCTAAAGTTGAGTGGGGCCGCTGGGGCGTTGTTGGCGGGTTGACGCCGGCCGACGCCCGCGAGAGACGAGGTGCTTCAATATTTTCGCCGAACGAGGACCAACTCCGCCGCGAACTTGCCTCTGGCGGAACTGTTGCGTCCCAGCTTCCCGAACCCGCTTAGGGTGGGGTGATTCCCACCTTTCCGAACCCACCTGAGGGTGGTCATTCCCAGCGATCCAGACCCAGTTGTAGGCAGGTAATTCCCAGGTCCCGACCCCAGTCGGGGGCATGATTTTCCCACCCACCTGACTCCACCTCGCGCCACGATATCCTTGCTCCACGACTACAAAAATCGGGGAGCAAGGGCATGCGAGTCTCAAGGCAGCAGCGGGGTCGGTTTATGGATCGGAAGATCGTGGAATGGCTGATGGCCAGCAAGGGCATCAACGAGATCGGCCGGGGGCTGAAGCGCTGGAAGAAGCGGATTGGCGCCGTCAGACGCCTCGCGGAAGCCGCCGGCTACCTCGACGGTTGCCGCCGTATCCGGAGCCGCTTTTCCCTGATGGACCCGACAAGCGGCGCATCCAGAAGTCCGAAGTCGATGATCTGCTTGTCGAACACGCGGCCTGGATCAAGGAACGGCTAACCGCCGGCCGGCACGCCATTACGGTCTTCGAGGAGCTGCCCGTCAAGGTGCAGCGGTCGTCCTTCTACCGCTTCCTGGACCGCCACGGCATCGGCGCCAAGGACCGCAAGACCAGGCGGGTCGTCCCGGAGATCGTGCACGCGATCCAGAAGCGGAGCGTGCCACTCGACTGGCTGGAAAACCTGCTCGCACGGGAGTGGGACGAGCGACGGGAACGGGCAACCCTAAAACGAATCCAGTATGCCGACTTCCCCGAGATCACCGCCATCGAGGCCTTTGACTGGGGCTTCAACCCTGACATCGACGAAGCCCGGATCAGACGATTGGCTGAGCTCGACTTCCTGGCCGAACGGCGGATCGCGCTTTTCCTCGGAAAGCCCGGCACCGGCAAGACGCACCTGGCGCTCGCGATCGGCGTGCGGGCAGCAAAGGCGGGGCACCGGGTATGAAGAAAGGACCGAACCCCGTGTCCCATCTCAAACTGATCTCGTCGCCGCCTCTTCCCAGCGCTCCGCCCGCGCATCTCGCCAAAGGCTTCCGCAAGGATCCCGAACGCCCCGCGCAGGTCATCGCTGCGCTCCGCGCGATTCGTCAGAATCTTGCGCGGAAGTACCGGAAGGACGACTGAGCGGCGATGGACGCGACGGCAATTCCGCGGATTTTCCGGATCGAGATTCCTCGAGAATGACCCGGGATCGGCGCTTGCCGCTCCCGAGTCTTTATTGGCACTCGGTCGAAACCCGCTATTTGCTAACGACGCCGAGCTTGGCGCAGCCTTCCGGCATCGCGGCCGCGAGGAGCTCCGAGGCTTCTTTGTCGCGGCCGATCTCGGCGTCGACGTCGGTCTTCTCGCGGACGAGCGCGGAGCGCTCTTTGTTCAGCTGGGAGATGTCCTTCTTGATGCCGGGCTTCACGGCTGCGACCTTCTTGGTCAGTTCGTTGATCTTGCTTTCGAGCTTCTTTTTGTCCGCGGCAGCGCTGTTCGCAAGGGCGGCCTTCAGCTGGGAGAGTTGGGCCGTATTGAGCTCGATCCGCTCCTCGAGCTGGTCGCGGAGGAGGTCTTGCGCTTCATAGCCCGCAATATCGAAGGACAGCGCCGCGATGATGTTTTTGATCTTGGCTTCGACCGTCTTCAGGTCGGTCTTGTCACGCTTGATGCTGGAATTGACGTCGTTGGCGATGGCCTTCATGCGAGTGGCATAGTTGGGTCCGATGCTGGCGAGCGCCGATTTCGCTGCGGTGAGCTCACCCTCGAGGGCGCCAAGCTCCGCTTTCTTGGCCGCGATGCCTTTGGCTTTCATGGCGACCAGTCCGTCCAAAGACGACGATTTCGCCTGCAGCGCAGCGAGCTCGGTTGCGATCGGGGACAGCGCCCCGGTCACGGCGGTGCGCTTCGCCGCCGCTTTGATGCACAACGAGCGCGTGGTCTCGATGGATTCGGCGGCCGCGGCCATCATTTTGGCCAGGCTCTTGTTGGCGTTCTTGACGTCACCCAGCTCGGCGCCGCTCAGGTTGAGGCCTTCGGAGTCTTCAAGGGCGGTCTGTTCGTCGTCCGAGACGGGAGTCTGGTGGGCCGCGCGTTCGCCGTCGTGACCGGGAGCTTCACGCGCGCCGCCTGCGCCGCAGCCGTACGAGAGAGTGACCAATAGAAATGAGGCGAATTTTTGACTTTGCATGGGTTTCTCCTAAAGGTGAGTTGCCGTTCGCGAGATCTCTAGTGGCGGCACCACTGGACGAACGAGACAAAGCAGAATGCGTGCCAACGATCGGGCGCCGAACATCACGGCGATTTTTTCTCGCGGTACGCGAACAAGGCTCTAGCGGGTGCCCCGCGCGTCAGAGGTAAGGCGCTTGCACAGTTTGCGTAAGACCACGTTCTTCCTCGTGTTTCGAGGCCGGGCCCCGCCCCTCACAGGATGGTGCGGCGTCGCCCGCGCCGGCGAGTCGTCGGTTTGAGGTGGAGTCGAGCGTCGATACTGGGCTTTTCGCCTTTCGAGGCGCCGACCTCGGGCCGACCGCGTCCGCTGTAAGCCCTAAATCGGGTGCTGTCACCGAGTCGCCGTCCGCCAAGCTAATCTGAAGGAGTCACCACATTGACATGGAGGCTCTATGATTCGGGGCTAAGGCGGACGGGTCGCTTTGAAAAAGGCGTTTGCGAAGGCGAGGGGATCGTTGTCGGGTCCCGGCGTTGGAATTCGGTATCCGGCGAATCTCAGGCAAATGGCGGTGGATGCTATTCATGACGGGCTCGCGATCTCGGAGGTTCTGGACCTTACCGGCGTGGCCGGGACGACGCTCGCAGTCTGGCTGAGGGGCAAGAAGAAGGCCGTCAAAGCCAAGTCGGGTGCCGTCGGCAGGCGCGGAAAGCGACCGGTCCAGCGCCTCAAGGTCGTCCAAGAGCAGCGCGCTCCGGCCTCCGTCAGCATGTTTGTCGGCCGCGACATTCGTCTCGAGATCCCGACGGAGATGCTGTCGGCAGACTTGATTCGTCGCCTGGCGCAGGCACCGACATGATCGCGACGACGGGGGTGCGGCGCGTGTGGCTGGCGCTTTATCGGGCAGATTTTCGAAAGGGTCATGACGGACTCCTGGGCG
>JAYVWD010000483.1:0-17738 GCA_043786345.1 Pseudomonadota bacterium | reverse complement strand
AGGCTGCCGCTCGTCCGGTATTCGCTCGGCATGGTGACCGTTATGCTGTAGTCGGAATCGGCCGGCGCCTTCTCGGGCGTCAGGGCTTTCGCGTCGCCGGCATCGGAGACGTATTTGATCGAGACGTCTTCGGGCTTGGCATCGGCTTTCTTGCCGTCGGCGCCGGTCATCTTGATCCCGACCTTGGTCGTCGGGCCGGTGCCGTCGTCCAGGAAGGCGCCCGTGATCTCGGCGGGCTCGTCGGCGCTCTCGTCTTCCTTGTCGCCGCCGGCGGGGTCCTTCTTCGCGGTCTTCTTGTCGCTTCCGCCGAAGGACTGGACGCCGTCGCAGCCGCTGGCCACCAGCGCGGCGACGAGGGTGGCGCACATCAGAAAATGCTTTTTGTTACGAAGGGTCATGGGAACCCTATCGGAGCCCGCCCCGGCGGACTTGACGGTCCCGCAAAATTAATTAATTTTATCTTTTGTTATGGCTAGTTAGCGACGTAATCGACGACGATCCGGTCGGGCTTTTCGCAGCCGAACGCGGCCCAAACCTCGTCGTAATCGGCGCGGTCGACGGAGGCGAGCTCATAGGTCGTCGGCGCCGGCCGGGAGACGACGAAGGGCGTCTCGGGGTCGCGGGCGGCCGCGTCCTCGAGCGCCGCGGTAAACGCGCGGCCGACCGGATACGCGTGCTCGTCGACCGTCGCGGCGAGCGTGCAGCCGTCCGGGGCGAAGTGGTGGACGCGGTCGGCGCGCAGGGTGAATTCGCCGGCGTAATTGCGGTAGATCGCGCGCGTGACGGTCAGCGTGCAGTCGGCGTCGGCCAGGGTTTCCGTGGCGAAATCCTTGGCCACCGTCATCGTATGCGCGGTCAAGGCGTCCAGGTCGAAGAGCGCGAGCTTGTAGCTCGGCGACGGGTAGCGCGGCGGGGCGTGCGTCGACACGCAGTAGGGGGCGGCGACGGCGTAGATCCCGAGCGGCAGGCTCATGCCGGCTGGTCCGGCGTCCTTGCCCCCGCCGCAGCCGGCCAGACCGAGGGCGAGCGCGGCGGCGACGGCGCCCTTCAAGGGGCGATCGCCTGGCGGAAATAGGCGATCGTCCGCGCCAGGCCGTCCTTCAGCTGGACCGTCGGCTTCCAGTCGAGGTGCGCCAACGCCTTGGTCAGGTCGGGGCGGCGGCACTTGGGGTCGTCGCTCGGCAGGGGCTTGAAGACGACCTTGGATTTGCCGCCGATCTGGCGGAGGCACTCCTCGGCGAGCTCCAGCACCGTGAATTCCTTGTCGTTGCCGAGGTTGAGCGGCCCGGTGAAGCCGTCCTTCACGGCGAACTTCGCGATGCCGTCGACCAGGTCGTCGACGAAGCAGAAGCTGCGCGTCTGCTGGCCTTCGCCGTAGATCGTGAGGTCCTCGCCCTTTAAGGCCTGGACGACGAAGTTGCTCACCACCCGGCCGTCGTCGACGGCCATGCGCGGGCCGTAGGTGTTGAAGATGCGGATGACGCGGATGTCGACGCCGTGGGCGCGGTGGTAGTCGAAGCAGAGGGTCTCGGCGACGCGTTTGCCCTCGTCGTAGCAGCTGCGGATGCCGATCGGGTTGACGTTACCCCAGTAGCTTTCGGGCTGCGGATGCAGGAGCGGGTCGCCGTAGACCTCGGAGGTCGAGGCCTGCAGGATGCGGGCCTTCGTGCGCTTGGCGAGGCCCAGCATGTTCATCGTGCCGACGATGTTCGTCTTGATCGTCTTGATCGGGTTGTACTGGTAGTGGACGGGGCTCGCCGGCGACGCGAAGTTGAGGACCAAGTCGACCTCGGCGAAGTACGGGAAGATGATGTCGTGCGAGACCAGCTCGAACCGGGGCTCGGAGACCAGGTGACGGATGTTCTGCTTGCTGCCGGTGAAGAAGTTGTCGACGCAGGTGACGTCCCAGCCGTCGCGCAGGAAGCGCTCGCACAGGTGGCTGCCGATGAAGCCGGCACCGCCCGTGATGAGGACTCTAGGGGGATTGTGGCGCGTGCGCATCGCGGCTGACCCTTCGGCATTGATTTATCGAGGGTTCATTCTATGATAGCCTACCCCCTATTGCACGGGAAAATGAACAGGTTCGAGGCGATCCGCCCGCGAAAGGATGAGTTTCGATGAACATTCACGAGTACCAGGCCAAGGCCCTTTACGCCCTCAACGGCGTTCCGTGCCCCGAGGGGTACCTGGCCCACTCCCCGATCGAGGCGGAATTCGCCATGCGCCGGCTCGGAACGCCGGTCGCCGTCGTCAAAGCGCAGGTGCACGCGGGCGGCCGCGGCAAAGGCGGCGGCGTCAAGGTCGTGAAGACGCCCGAAGACTGCTACGCGATGGCCGAGAAGATGCTCGGGATGACGCTCGTGACCCCGCAGACGGGCCCCGAGGGCAAACTGGTGCGGAAGCTCTACATCGAGGCCGGCAGCGAGATCGTCAAAGAGTACTACCTCGCGCTGATGGTCGACCGGGAGACGGCGAACGTCGCGATCGTGTTCTCGACCGCCGGCGGCATGGACATCGAAGAGGTCGCGGCGAAGACGCCCGAGAAGATCGTCAGCGTCAAGGTCGACCCGACAGCGGGGCTCTCCGGCTTCCACCTGCGGACGCTGGCGTTCGCGATGAAGCTGCCGAAGGAGGAGGTGAAGGAGTTCAACTTCTTCGTCGAGAAGCTCTACAAAATGTTCATGAAATACGACTACAGCATGCTCGAGATCAACCCCTTGGTCGTGACCAAGCAGGGCAAGATGCTGGCGCTCGACGGCAAGATGAACTTCGACGACAACGCCCTCTTCCGCCACAAAGACATCGAGGCGATGCGCGACTTCGCCGAGGAGGACGCGCGGGAAGTCGCCGCCTCGAAGTACGGCCTCAACTACATCGGCCTGGACGGCAACATCGGCTGCATGGTGAACGGCGCCGGCCTCGCCATGGCGACCATGGACATCATCAAGCTCAACGGCGGCGTCCCCGCCAACTTCCTCGACGTCGGCGGCGGCGCGACGAAGGAGATGGTGACCAACGCCTTCAAGATCCTGCTCGGCGACCCCAAGGTGAAGGCGCTCTTCGTCAACATCTTCGGCGGCATCATGCGCTGCGACGTCATCGCCGAGGGCATCATCGCCGCGGCGAAGGAGATGAACCTCAAGCTGCCGGTCGTGGTGCGCCTCGAGGGCACGAACGTCGAGATCGGCCGCAAGATGCTCAACGAATCCGGACTGCGCCTGATCACGGCGACGGACATGAACGACGGCGCGGCGAAAGTCGTCCAAGCGGCCAAGGGCTAAACACCTCACGTTCGGAGACCATCCGTGGCGATCCTCGTCAATAAGCACACCAAAGTCATCACCCAGGGAATCACCGGGAAGTCCGGCGAATTCCACACGAAGCTCTCGCACGAGTACGCGCCGCGGTTCGTCGGCGGCGTCACGCCCGGCAAGGGCGGCTCGACGCACCTGGGCCTGCCGGTGTTCGACACCGTGCGGGACGCGAAAGAGCGGACCGGCGCCAACGCGTCGATGATCTTCGTCCCGCCGCCCTTCGCGGCCGACGCGATCCTCGAGGCGATCGCGGCCGAGATCGAGCTGATCGTCTGCATCACCGAGGGCATCCCGGTCATGGACATGATCCCGGTCAGAAAAGCGTTGGACCGCGCCCGCCACATCCGGCTCGTCGGCCCCAATTGCCCGGGCGTCATCACCCCGGACGAGTGCAAGATCGGCATCATGCCGGGCTACATCCACAAGCGCGGCAAGGTCGGGATCGTGTCGAAGTCCGGCACCCTCACCTACGAGGCGGTGCACCAGACGACGACGCTCGGCCTCGGCCAGACGAGCTGCATCGGGATCGGCGGCGACCCCATCAACGGCACGAACTTCATCGATATCCTGGCGATGTTCGAGGCCGACCCCGAGACTATGGGCATCATCCTGATCGGCGAGATCGGCGGCGACGCCGAGATCAAGGCCGCCCAATTCATCAAGGAAAACGTGAAGAAGCCGGTCGCGGCCTTCATCGCCGGGCAGACGGCGCCCAAGGGCAAGCGCATGGGCCACGCCGGCGCGATCATCTCGGGCGGGCACGGCACGGCCGCCGAGAAGATGGACGCCCTGCGCGCGGCGGGCGCCGCGGTGGTCGATTCCCCGGCGGACATGGCGAAAACGCTGGCGCCCCGGCTGAGGTGACGTTTCGATGCTCGGCATCCGCAGGTTTCACGGCGTGGCCATCGACCTCTTCCAAGGTGAGCTCCGCCTCTTTGCCTGCGATGCCGCGCTCGACGTCGGGCACCTGACGGCGGGGCTCGCCGAGGCCGATGCGAAGGGCAAACGGCACATCGCCGTCACCGCGGCGGGCGACCCGGACGCGGCGTTCCGCCTCGTCCAGGCCCACCTCGAGGGCCGCCGGGCCGGCGGCCGCGGCGTCCAGCGGATCAGCTTCGTGCTGCATTCCCTCGAGCAATATTACGCGTTCCAGGACGCGCTGTTTCGCACTTTTCCCGACGAGGCCTGAGGTTCATGGCCAAGCGTTTGCTGAAAGAGTTTGCCTACTACGCGACGGGGGGGACCTGCGACGCGCTGTACGAGCCCCGTAGCGTCGCTGAGCTGCAAGCGGCGGTGCGCGCGATCCAGGCCGCGAAGGCGCCGTTCTTTCTGCTCGGCGGCGGCACGAACTCGCTGGTCCTGGACGACCACTTTCCCGGGGCCGTGATCGTCTTCAAGTATCTGGACGAGCTGCGCTGCGACGGCGCTAAGGTCAGCTGCGGCGCGGGCATCGAGAACTCGGCCGTGGCGAGGCTCGCCCTGGAAAGAGGGCTGACCGGCGCCGCCTGGATGAACCGTCTGCCGGGTCAGATCGGCGGCACCGTCCGCATGAACGCGCGCTGCTACGGCGGCGAGATCAGCCAGATCGTCAAGAAGGTGACCGTCGTCACCCGCGAGGGCGAGATCAAGATCTACGTGACCCCGAAGCAGATCTTCCGCGGCTACAAAGACACCGTCTTCATGACTAACGGCGACCTGATCGCGGGCTGCGAGATCGCCTTGACGCCGGCGGGCGACCGGGCGGCGGTCCAGGCGCAGATGGATTTTTGCGAGAAAGACCGCGTCGACAAGGGGCAGTTCACCTTCCCGTCGTGCGGTTGCGTCTTTAAGAACGACTACACGGTCGGCGTCTCGAGCGGCGTGCTCCTCGACAAGGCCGGCGCCAAGCAGCTCAAGGTCGGCGGCGCCGAGGTGGCGCCGACGCACGCCAACTTCGTCTTCAACAAGGGCGGGACGAGCCGCGACATCCTCGAGATCAGCTTCGCGATGCGCGAGCTCGTCTATCAGGCCTTCGGCGTCTGGCTCGCCTATGAGATGGAGGTCCTGGGCGCGCTGCCGCCGGACCTCGCGGCGAAGGTGGCGGAGGAGCGGCCGCATCGCCTCGACGACGAGCAGCTCGCCCCCCTCCGCAAACAGTTCGACCGGGCCTGACCGGGTGCAGGCCCCACCGCGTGAGCGCGTCGTTGACGGAACTCCTGGCCGATCCGGTAGCCCAGCACGTTGTCGTCTGTGAAGATCAGCACCCGCTCGCCGCAGTGCTTCTGGAGGATGCGCCACAGCTCAACGAGCTTTCCCTCTGAAGCCTGGGTCCCTAAACCAGTCCTGCTTTGACGCCGAAGGACTCGGTCGTGACGGAATTTGGCCACCTCGAGCTGTGGCAAGAGTCCGGGCGCGTCGTCGGTGATTGCGTACTCAAAGAGAAGCTGCTGTGACGCCTTTTCGAGCGGGCCGGTGCTTAGTGACCCGCCGCGGGTCGAGATCCCGCACAAAGAGCGTTTCCATGTTCATCTGACCTTTCGTTTCACTTTGGTAAGCGGCCGCCGCGGCCTTACGCCTTCCGTCTTCGCGCGAGGGGCCTTCTTCTTCGTGGAGGCTGCTTTCAGAGGTATTGTCTTCAGTTTTTTTGGCGACGGTGTCGGCTTCTCAACCGTCTTGGATCGGCGTGCCGGGCCACGCCCCGCAGTGACCTTGGCTGACGGTGCTTCGGCATCAATTTCGATGCCGAACATGGCACCGAGGTCGCTGGTATGAAGCGCCTTCCCTTGTCCAGCCTTCGTCTTGTCGAGCTTGGCAGGGGCGGAGGCCTTGGTAATCAATTCCAGGTGATCGACTTGCCGGAGTAGAAAGAGCAGCTCCGGTTCGTTGTCAAGGCGGCTACCCACGCCGTAAAGAGTGGCCGCGACATGCTTGCACATGATCGCCGAGTCTGGGCATGAGCACTTCATGGATATCTGCTTGGGCTCGGGAAAGAGCCCGTAGTCCTTGGACGTGACAGTTTCCATCACGCCTTTCGACAGCTTGCCTTGGAGGAGTTCGACCAGCGACTCAATTTTGCCGGTGCAGCTCTTGATGACGCCCTGCCAGCGGGGCGTCTCGAGCGGCTTGATGGTGATCTCGACGGTGTAAAGCGAGGAGCCGCTGACGAGCGCTTTCACTTTGCCGGGGGCCACCTTCAGATCGACGACTGAACCGTTGCGGACATAGGTCCGCCCGCGTGGCAGCCGGTTGGAGAAATCCATATAGGATTCGAGGTTGTCGCACCAGGCTTTGCCCCAAAAAGTCGTCGCGATCGCGCGGCCATTGATGGTGACGGGCGAAATTTTCTCGCCCTTCTTGGCCATCGCCGCCACTTTTTTTTCGGCCTTGCGCCTTCGCTCGGCGACGGGCACGTAAGGCGCCCAACCACCGTAACCCCAGTCGTTGCCTTTCTTTCTGCTTCCCCAGGCCAAATCCAGCCTCCAGCGTTTCAGGTTCCGTCCACGGCGCTCTTAATGTCGAGGGACACAAGGCGAATTAAGTCTTCATTGCTCATCTCGGTGAGCACCGCCTCACCGCTGCCCTCGAGAAGCTCTGATGCCATTGCCCTTTTGCCTTCAATCAAGGCATCGACCTTCTCTTCTACCGTGCCCTTACAGATGAATTTGTGTACCAGGACGTTGCGTTTTTGGCCGCCCTTTGATAGGGCCTGAGCGTCGCCTTTAGGTCGCGGCCCGGATCGGCCTCCGCGCGGCCCTCGGGGCTCCTAAGGTCGGCAAGCGTTCTGGCCAGCCAGTCCCCGGCGACGACGCGGCACCAGTCGCCACCGCTGCCTTCCGCTACGTCTCCCAACCCGTCAGTCAACCCAGAAGCTCCGGCCAAAAGGCGCATGCCGTCGCTAAAGCTGATGCCGTCTTCGGCGACCGACGCCTCGACGTGCCGCCAGTGGTCAAGGACCTCCCTCAGCTTATCCTTGTCGATCTCGACCCAGCGGCCCTTGATTGAAACGAGCCCCGAGGTGCTTCTCAGGATTTCCCGCCACGGGGCCTCGCTCAAAGTTTCATCACCCAAGGTCAAGCTGACCCTGAAGTCCATAAGGGCCTCGAGACCGAGCCCGGACGGCCCCTTTTTCCCAACCGTAATATTCACCTGGGGCCTGGGCGGTCGCTTGGCGCGCCACCAATCTGGCACGCGGACCACGACGCCTGCGGCCTCGTAGGCTGGGATATCTTTCAAGAAGCGATAGGCTTCCTCCGCTGTCCAGGCGAGCGGATGGAAAATCTCGCCGGCATCTACCATGTCCTTGAGGTGCGGGCTATTCTCCGCGGCTTTCTGCACGGGCTTCAGTAGGGTAAGGAGCGCGTTCTTGTTGCCGGCTCCCGAAAACTCTTCGATGGCTCGACCGAGCGGGATGTGTTGGGCTCTGGCCTTCGCCGAGAGCCGGCTCGTATAAGTGGCGAGAAAGCCGAAGGGTTGGTGAGTGTTCTGCTTGTTTTCCGCCAAGTGGAAACAGACCCGTCCGACCACCATTATCATTACTTATCGGTAACACACATAATGTAATACGGTCCGCAAGGTGCGCGGGCGCTGCATGCGCTAATGATTTCGTTGGCTTGAGCGCACCGAGGGGCCACCGGATACGGAGTGCCCCCATGGGGATCTGGCCGGCGGGGCTGGTGGCATTCATGGGTTGTCACACCGTTTTGGTGTTAATGCCAATAATTCCATATAGTTAAGTTTTAACTCAGCCTTAGTGAAACCTGTCGCCGCACGATCTTGATTTTTTTCCTTGGCGCCAAGGCCAAAGGAGGGCGATCGTTTCGGGTGAGAGCCCAAAGCATACCGAAGGAGTTTCAAGGATGAGCATCTCGACACTTGCCTTGGTGGCGGCCGTGTTGGCGCCGATGCAAGCGCGGCGCGCGCAGTTTGCGGCCGCGGTCGACCCCAGCGGTCGCCTCTATGTGATGGGAGCCGCCGACGCCAACCAGGCCAGTGTCGTGGAGCGCTTCGATCCCGCGGAAAACCGCTGGGACGTGCTCGCGCACCTGCAGGCTTCCCGTTACGGCGCGGCGGCCTGGTTCGGCCGCGACGGCGTGCTGCGCGTCGTCGGGGGCCTGGGCGTGGCCGGGGTCGTCTCGTCGCTCGAAACTTTCGACGCGACCGCGAGCGCCTGGAACATCGTGCGCGGCGGCGACCTCGACCGGCAATTCGCCGGGTACGCGGCGGCCTTGGACGGGACGCCTTACATTTTCGGCGGCGAGACGCGCGACATGCCCGACGCGAACGAGGGGCCGGATACGGCGTCCTGCCTGCGCTCGGTGATCCGCTTCGACGGCGCGCGCGACGCCTGGGTCTATGCCCCGTCCATGCCGACCCGCCGCCGGGACCTGGCGGCGGTTACGGGCAAGGACGGGCGCATGTACGCGCTCGGCGGGCAGTTTGCGGTCGAGCCAGGCTGCTGGGTGCAAGGAGATACGGGGAGCTGGTACGTCCTCGACGCGGCCGAGGCCTTGGACCCCGCGACCGGCTCCTGGTCCCGCCTGCCGGCGATGCCGACGGCGCGCTACGGGCTGATGGCCGCGGCGGGCGCCGACGGCCTGATCTATGCGATCGGCGGCGCGACCAAGCATCAGCGGGCGCTGACGCAGGTCGAGGCTTATGATCCCGGCCACGGGACCTGGACCGTGAAGGCGCCGCTGCCTGCCGGCCGCTGGGACGGCGCGGCGGTGCCCGGCAAGGATGGCCGGATCTATGTGCTCGGCGGCTATGATGCCGACCACCTGCCGACCGACACGGTAATGGCGTTTGATCCCGCGACGAATTCGTGGGAAACCAGCGAGGCGCCTTGACCCCTCGGTCCCAAGGCCGCGCGTCGAAGCCCGGGACCCCCGTTACGGCCGGTTTCCTGGGTTTTTGCGCATCGGCACCTTTTTCAAGGATGGGACGCAGCATGAAAACGACCTCTTTCTTCGGCAGCCTGGCGGCGGTAGTCCTCGCGGCGGCGTGCGCGCCCAAAGCGACGGAAGCGCAGTTGACCGAGGCGTTCGACGGCGCGCGGGAGGCGGAGCTGGGCGACCCGATCGCCGCCGCAAGCGTCCTCGTGACCGCGCCCGACGGCGCGCCCCTATGCAACGGCGTGCTCCTCGGCGACGGGATGATCGCGACGGCTTCGGCGTGCGTGGGAAGCAAGGCCGAGAAGCTGCGGATCAGCGCCGGCGGCGCGGCGCTCGTGCCGGTGCTCGAGGTGATCAAGACCGACCAGGTCGCGCTGCTCCGGGTCAAATTCGAAGCATTGCCGCAGACCGCGCGGGCCGCCTCGCTGGCCGCCGGCGGGACGAGCGTCGACGGGCTGCTGCAGATCGCGACCTTCGTAAAGAACGGCGAGAAGCTCGCGATCGCGCCCGGCAAAATCGACGCGCCGGAGTCGGTGCCCGGCTACCTCGCGCTGCGGCTCGACTCCGGCGGCCGCATGTCCGTGCGCCAGCTCGGCAGCGGCATCTACGCGGTCCAGGACGGAAAACCGGTGCTGGTCGGGATCTACGCGACGCCGGTCGGCCGCGGCAGCATCGCGTTCGTGCAGGACGTCCGCGGCCGTGTCTGGCGCTGACGCGCGGGCGTCCGCCTTGGGCTTTAGTGGATTTGCGCGGCCAGGTCGCGGAGCATCTGAAACGTATAGATGCCCGTGGCGTGGCCGTCGGAAAACTGGATCTTAAGGGCGTAGCTGCCCACCGAGTCGACGCGCAAGGGGCGCACGGTGTCGGGGACGGCCTCGGGCGAAAGGGTCCGCGCCCGCGTCCATTCGTCGACGCATTGGGCGCACGGGCATTTGCGCCGGAGGTCGACGACGTCAAAGGCGTCGGCGCGGCCGTCGGTCCACTGGATGGCGAGCGTCCGCTCGTTCGTCTGGGCGATGTTCTTGACGCGGATGTTTTCGGGCTCGATCATCAGGACTTCCAGCTGAGCGTGAACTGCTCGAGGGCGCCGTCGTTTTGGGCGTTGAGGATCGACACCTGGCGCGCCAGCATACCGGACGCCTGGGTATAGGCGTGCGCCACGGTGGACTCGGGCTGGGCCACCACGTGCGGCTTGCCCTCGTCGCTGCCGACGGCGACGGCCGGGTCGAGCGGGATGCCGCCGAGGAACGCGACGCCGAATTCGCGGGCGAGGCGCTCGCCGCCGCCGTCGCGGAAGATGAAGTGTTTCTTGTCGCAGCCGTCGCAGACGAAGTAGCTCATCGTCTCGACGACGCCGAGCACCGGCACCTTGAGCGTTTTGAACATGTCGATCGCCTTGCGGACGTCGATCAGGGCGACCTCCTGCGGCGTCGTGACGATGACGGCGCCGGTGATCGGGGCGGTTTGCGAGATCGTCAGCTGGATGTCGCCGGTTCCGGGCGGGTAGTCGATCACGAGGTAGTCGAGCTCGCCCCACTGGACCTGGGTCAGGAACTGCTTCGCGACGTTGCCGGCCATCGGGCCGCGCAGGATCTGGGCGCGGTCGCCGGTGCTGAACATCGCCGCCGAGATGACCTTCACGCCGTCGGCTTCGGGCGGGACCATCATCGAGTCGCCGGCGACCGTCGCGGGGCGGGTGATCTTCACCATCTTCGGGATCGACGGGCCGTAGACGTCGGCGTCGAGCAGGCCGACCTTGGCGCCCGTTTTCGCCAGGGCGAAGGCTAAGTTGACCGCGGTGGTGGACTTGCCGACGCCGCCTTTGCCGCTGGCGACGGCCAGGATGTTCTTCACGCCGGCCAGGGCCGGGATCGTGACCGGGGTCGCGGCGGTGGGCGCCGCGCGGGTCGCGGTCGCCGTCATGGTGACGGTCGCGTGGGCGATGCCCGGGATCTTGAGGAGCTCGGTCTCGCACTCGGCCTTGAGCTTCTCTTTCACCGGACAGGCGGGCGTCGTGAGGTTGACCTCGAGGGCGACATGGTCGCCTTGGATGTCGATGTTGCGGACGAAGCCTAAGGTGACGATGTCCTTGTGCAGGTCGGGGTCGATGACCCGCGAAAGGGCCGTGTTCACCGCGGCCTCCGTCACGAGGGATCCCGGCCGGCCGGTGCCCGATAATTTGTCCTTGAGGTCGCTAAACAAACCCATGGTCGCGAGCCCTCAGTGCGAGTCGTCTTCGAGGTAGCGGATCGCCTGCATCGCGGCCTGGCAGCCCATGCCGGCGGCGGTGACGGCCTGGCGGAACACGGAGTCGGCGATGTCGCCCGCCGCGAAGATGCCGGGCGTCCTGGTCTTGGTGAATTCCTTGATCTTGATGTAGCCGTGGGCGTCCATGTCGACGAAATCCTTGAAAACTTCGGAATTCGGGCGGTGCCCGATGGCCATGAAAAAGCCGTCGACCTTGAGGTCCTGGGTCTTGCCGGTCTCGGAATTTTTGAGCGTCAGGCCCGTGAGGCCGGTGTTGTCGGACAGCATGCCGACCGGCTCGAAGGGCAGCATGAACTTGATCTTCGGGTTGGCGCGGGCGCGCTCGAGCATGATGTTGGAGGCGCGCCAGACGTCGCGGCGGTGCACGAGGATGACCTCGGAGCAGAGCTTCGACAGGTACGTCGCCTCTTCCATGGCCGAGTCGCCGCCGCCGACGATGGCGACCTTCTTTCCCTTGTAGAAGAAGCCGTCGCAGGTCGCGCAGGTGGAGAGCCCGCGGCCCATGAGCTTGTCCTCGTCCGGGAGGCCCAGGGTCTTGGCGGTGGCGCCCGTGGCGATGATCACGGTGCGCGACTCGATTTCCTTATTTCCGGCCCAGAGGCGGAACGGCTTCTTCGAGAAGTCGACCTTGGTGATCTCTTCGTAGACGATCTCGGCGCCGAAGCGCTCGGCCTGGGCGGTCATGTCGTTCATCAGCTGGGGGCCCATGATGCCTTCGCGGTGGCCCGGCCAGTTCTCGATCTCGGTGGTGGTCGTGAGCTGACCGCCGTGCTGCATTCCGGCGAAGACGACGGGCTTGAAGCCGCCGCGCGCCGCGTAAATGGCCGCCGTGAGGCCAGCGGGACCGGTGCCGACAATGGTCACGTCAATCATTGGTAAGTCCCCAATCTGCTTAAGAGTCAGCCACCATAGCGCAAGGCCTTTGGGTCGGGTATAGTTATGCGACAAGCAGCCTAAATCTTTACTAAAACCGACGTCCCCAGGGGGATTTCCAACGTGAACCGATTCCGCGCCGTTTTGCTCCTCTCCGTCGCCACGGCGGCCACGGTCGCCGCCAAAAAAGGCAAAGCCGACAACGAGGCGATCGACAAGATCTTCGACGTCAAAGGCGTCGGCTCGACCCAGACCGTGCTCGTCGTCCGCCTGAGCGACGGCAAGACCCTCTATGAAAAAGACCCGGATGCGCTGCTCGCGCCGGCCTCGGTCACCAAAGTCGTGACGGCGGCGGCGGTCCTGGCGCGCTTCACCCCCGTTCACACGTTCAAGACCCCGCTCTACCACTCGGGCGTGCGGCGGAACGAGAAGGTGATGGGCGACCTCATCGTCGTCGGCGACGGCGACCCTTATCTGGTGAGCGAGAAGCTCTGGCAGATGGCCGCGGACCTCAAGAACATGGGGATCCGCGAGTTTACCGGCGACCTGATCGTCGACAACACGCTCTTTGGCGGTGAAGGGCGCGACGAGTCCCGGAAGTTCGGCCAGAAGAGCTCGACCAATGCCTATGACGCGCCGGTGTCGGCGCTCGGCGTCAACTTCAACACCTTCGCCGTCGCCGTCGCGCCGGCGGAAGCCGTCGGCAAGCCGGCGCTGGTGTCGATCGACCCCTACCCGCTCCGCGGCGTGGCCATCGACAACGACGTGAAGACGACCAAGGCCAAAGGCACCAAATCCCTGGCCATCAAGCGCGTCAGCAGCGGCGGCAAGGATGGCGAGAAGCTCGTCGCCTCGGGCACGATCTCGTCCGACATGCCGATCCAGAAGATCTACCGCTCGGTCGGCGACTACGCGCACGTGTCGGGCGAATACATCAAGGCCTTCCTGAAGCAGGAAGGCGTCGTCGTGCGCGGCGCCGTGAAGGAAGGCCACAAACCGGCCGACGCCACGCTGCTCTATGAGATCGAGAGCTACGACCTGCGCAAGATCGTCGCCGGCCTCATGAACTTCTCGAACAACTACGTCGCCGACACGCTCGTCAAGCGCCTCGGCGCCGCGTACCCGAGGAAGGGCAGCCCCGACGCGCCCGGCGCCGGCACGTTCGACAACGGCATGGCGGCGATCACCGACTTCCTGCGCAAAGACGTCGGCATCAAGACCCCGTTCACGCTCAACAACGGCTCCGGCCTCGACGCGGAGAACCGGCTTTCGGCGCGGCAGATCACCGAGGTGCTCGCCTACATGGAGCACCACATGGAGGTCTTCCCCGAATTCCTCGGCAGCCTGCCGGCGACGGGCTGGGACGGCACGCTCAAGAAGCGCTTCGGCAAAGCGGAAACCGAGGGCCTGAAAGGCCTCGTGCGCGCCAAGACCGGGACGCTCACCGACCCGGTCAGCGTCGCGGGCCTCGCCGGCTACTTCCGTCACCCGAAGCACGGCCTCGTGGCCTTTTGCATCCTCGAAAACGGCAAACAAGACGCCGCGCAACCGGCGATCACCGACCTGCGCGACCGCCAGGACAAGGTCGTCGTCGCCTTCATGAACGAGATTTAAACCATGACCACCAAAGAGCAGCTCGAAAAAGACGCCCTCGAATACCACGAGCGCTCGCCCGCCGGGAAGATCTTCACCGGGATCGGGAAGCCGGCGGCGACGCAGACGGACCTGTCGCTCGCGTACTCGCCCGGCGTCGCGTTCCCGTGCCTCGAGATCGAGAAGAACGCGGACGAGTCGTTCCGTTACACCGGCCGGGGTAACCTGATCGGCGTGATCAGCAACGGCACCGCCGTGCTGGGCCTCGGCAACATCGGTCCCCATGCCGCCAAGCCGGTGATGGAAGGCAAGGCGATGCTTTTCAAGAAATTCGCCGACATCGACGTCTTCGACATCGAGGTCAACGCCAGCGACCCCGACGCGTTCATCGCCGTGGTCAAGGCCCTCGAGCCGACGTTCGGCGGCATCAACCTGGAAGACATCAAGGCGCCCGAGTGCTTCTACATCGAGGAGAAGCTGCGCGCCTGCATGTCGATCCCGGTGTTCCACGACGACCAGCACGGCACCTCGATCATCGCCGGCGCGGCGTTCCTGAACGCGCTGGAAGTCGCGGGAAAACGCCTGGAGGACGTCAAGGTCGTCTTCTCCGGCGGCGGCGCCGCGGCGATCGCCTGCGCGTCGCTCTTCCTCTCGCTCGGCGTGCAGCGGAAGAACCTCATCCTGTGCGACAGCAAGGGCACCGTGCACACGGGCCGCACCGACCTCAACGAGTACAAGAAACGCTTCGTGAACGAGACCAAGGCCCGCACGCTGGAGGAGGCGCTCGACGGCGCCGACGCCTTCGTGGGCGTCTCGGTCGCCAACGTGCTGTCGCCCGAAGCGATCATGAAAATGGCCAAAAACCCGATCATCTTCGCGCTGGCGAACCCGGACCCCGAGATCCACCCGGACGCGGCGCGCGCCGCGCGACCGGACGCGATCATCGCGACGGGGCGCTCCGACTTCCCCAACCAGGTGAATAACGTCCTCGGCTTCCCCTTCATCTTCCGCGGCGCGCTCGACGTGCGCGCCACGGTCATCAATGAGGAGATGAAGCTCGCGGCCGTCCGCGCCATCGCCGCGCTCGCCAAGGAGATCGTCCCGGACGCCGTCATGCGCGCGTACAAGGACAACGAGGTCTACAACTTCGGCCGCGACTACCTGATCCCGAAGCCGGTCGACCCGCGCGTGCTCTTCCACGTCGCGCCCGCCGTCGCGAAGGCGGCGATGGACTCCGGCGTCGCGCGGAAAAAGGTCGATATCGCGGAATACACGCGCGCCATCGAGCGGATCCTCGGGCCGACGCAGGCGTTGATGCGGGGGCTCAAGCGCGACATCTCGACCCGGAGCAAGGCCAAGGGCAAGGTGCCGCGCATCGTCGTCGCGCACGCCTACGACCGCCGCATCCTGCGCGCCGTGTCGCAGGTCGCGAGCGAAGGCCACGTGCGGCTGCTCCTCCTCGGAAACAAGCGCCGGATCACCGAGAAAGCCGAGAGCTACGGCATCCAGGGCTTGGACCGCATGGTCGAGGTCCAGGACCCGTTCTACAGCGAGCAGCTCGACCGTTACGCCGAGATGCTCTACGCGCTGCGGCAGCGCAAGGGCGTGACGCGCACCGGCGCCCGGCAGCTCCTGGTGAATCACAACTACTTCGCCGCGATGCTGCTGCGCCTCGGCGAGGTGGACGGCATGATCTCGGGCGTCTCCGAGGGCTATGCGACGAGCGCGCACCCGGTCCTGGAGGTCGTCGGGGTCGAGGAAAAGAGCGCCCTCGCCGGCATCTATATGGTCATGCACGGCGCCAAGCAGTACTTCTTCGCCGACTGCACGATCAACGTCCAGCCGACCGCCGAGCAGCTCGCCGACATCGCCATCACGTCGGCGGGGGTGGCGAAGCGCTATGCGCGGGATCCGATCCGCATCGCGATGCTGAGCTTCGCGAGCTTCGGCGCGACCAAGAACGCCGAGACGCAGACGGTCGCGCGCGCCGTCGAGATCGTGCGGGCGCGGGCGCCCGAGCTCGAGATCGACGGCGAGATGCAGGCCGACGTCGCCTTGAGCGAGGAGCTCCGCCAGCGGGAGTTCCCGTTCTCGAAGCTCCGCGGCAACGCCAACGTCCTGGTCTTCCCGAACCTGGCGGCCGCCAACACCAGCTACAAGCTGCTGGCGAGCATCGCCGGCTGCTCGCTCATCGGGCCGATTCTGGTCGGGATGCGGAAGCCCGCGAATATCCTGCAGATTTCGGCGACGACGGACGAAATCCTGAACATGATCTACATCACCGCCGCCGAGGCGCTGGAGCGGATGTGATCGCGGCGTCCCGCGGTCACTAGCCTCAATCGATCAGTTTTTTGATGTGGTCGGCGTCTGAGTAGGAGAAGTCGTTGCTGTTGAGCAGCAGCGACTTGCCCTTCCGGACCGGCTCCGGCACGGGATTGGCCTTGAGCCAGGCGACGTGGGCGTCGGCGACCGCGCCGCACCACTCCTTCTTGGACGGGGCGTCGTTGCAGTAGCCCTTGGCCGCCTCGGCGACGGCGGCGAGGGCATCTTTCAGGCGGATCACATTGTCGCCGTCGGGGTAGGTGCAGCCCTCGACCACGATCTTGATGGCGCAGCCGCACGCGGTTTTCACCGTGCCCTCGGCGTCCTTCGTCTTGGCGTCGATCTCCTCCGACTTGAGCGCCTCGCGGACGTCCTTCTTGGGGGTCTTGCCGCCGCAGCTGCCGACGGGGCCGGCGGGTGCCGGTGCCGGCGTCGGCGCGGAGGCCGGCTTGGCCTTCGGGGCCGCCGCCTTTTGGCGGGCATTGTCCGGGGCGCCGCCTTTGGCCAGGGCGGGCGCGCCGCTCAAGGCAAGGGCCGCAGCGAGGGCAAGGAAAAGCTTCATTATTCGGGTCCTTCCGGGAAAGTCAATGTTGCGGGCTTTTCCCAAGCCTAAGGGCTTTACTGGCCGCGTGCAAGCCCGCGGCGTTCCGCAAAACGGGAGGAGCACCTGAAGCCGATGGTCGCCGCAGGTGCTCCGGATTTGCCCCGAACCTCTAAATTATGGGGCGGTGGCGGGAAGCATGGCGAGTTGCGCGTAGAGCTGGGAGTACGCGACTTTGATCAGGCTGAGGAGGGCCTCTTTGTCGGGACCGTTGAAGTTCTTGGAGATGATCTCCGCGGTTCCGAGCAGGTTGGTGATGAGCGCGCTGATGTTCTTGTCTTTGGTGGCGAGGCCGAGGATGGCGCCGAAGTCGGGGAGCTGCGCGGCGATCGCCGCGGCGGCCGCGCTCGTCGTGGTGGCCGGGGTCGTGGCGCCGGCGGCGGCTGGTGGGGGGGTGAAGGCGCCGAGGATGCCCGTGATCGCGGTGACCGCGGTGCCGATGTTGCCGAATCCGGCGAGGCCGGCGAGGCCCGCGAGGCCGGTGATGGCGCCGGCGCCGGACGGAGCCAGGAGGCCCTGGAGCAGGCTGCTGTTGAGGATGCCGTTCAGCGTGGTGGGCAGCGGCTGGCCGGTCTGCGAGGCTTGCGCGCTGGCGGCGACGCCGACGACGGTCAGGATCTTGTCGAGTCCACTAAGGTCGATCGCCTTGGCATCGATCGGCAGGAGCGCGATGATTTGCGGGATCAGCGCCGAGATGTCGGCGACCGAGCCGCCTTTGAGGGAGGCGAGGAGCTGGCCGATCATCGAGATCTGGCTCAGGCCCGGCAGGTTCGCCAGAGAGATCGGGAGGAAGGCGATGCCGGGGATCGCGACGGGCGTCGTGGCCGAGCCGGAGCCGGCGGCCGCGCCGACCGCGGCGACGGCGCCGTCGAGGAGGCCGAGGGCCTTCTGGAGGAG
>JAYVWD010000482.1:0-2084 GCA_043786345.1 Pseudomonadota bacterium | reverse complement strand
GCCGGCGCCTAGCATCCGACCATTTCTCGACAGACTTTGAGTCCGGTTGATCGGCTGATTTTTTGCGCCGGAAAAGACTGAACCCCTCGCTAGGAGGGGTTAGTCGGATAAATCGGCTGTTGAGGTGGGAAGAGCGAGGGAAATACAGCGGGAACAGCGGGGAACAACAACGGGGAAGCTTGCTTGTGACAAACCCTAAGAAACGGGGACAGCCTATTTATCCGGCGACCGAGGAACCCGGTCACACCCCGCTCATTGCAGCGAGTGTGCCAGCGATTTCGTGGCCTTTTCGGGCCACCTGGCGCCTACTTGCGATTCCCGAATGACGAGATGCGTCGACGGGTGTCCAAAAGTTGGACGATTCCGCCGCAACCAACACCGGAATTTCAGTCCGTTTTCGCGTTTCCCAGGACGACCCGCGCCAATTCCATGAACGGCGCGGTGAAAGCGCCGTCCGGGTCGAGGGCGACCGGCCGGCCGGCGTCGGCGCGCTCCCGCAGCGCGCGCCCGAGCGGGATCCGCGCGATGACCCGGAGCTTCCGCTCGGCCGCCATGCGCTCGCCGCCGCCCTCGCCGAAGATCGCCTCCTCGTGCCCGCAGGCCGGGCAGTGGAAGTGCGCCATGTTCTCGACCAGGCCGAAGACCGGCACGCCGAGCTTCTCGAACATGCTGAGGGCCTTGTGGGCGTCGATGAGCGCCACGTCCTGCGGCGTCGTCACGACCACGGCCCCGGCGATCGGCACGCTCTCGATGAGCGTCATCTGCACGTCGCCGGTCCCCGGGGGCAGGTCGATCACGAGGTAGTCGAGCTCGCCCCAGAGCGTGTCGTAGCAGAGCTGCTTGAGCGCCTTCGACACCATCGGGCCGCGCCAGATGACCGGCTCGGTCGTGTCCGTCAAAAAGCCGAAGGACACGACCGAGACGCCGTGCGCGGCGATCGGGACGAGCTTATCGCCGACGACCGGGAGCGAGCCTTTGACGCCCATCATGAGCGGGGCGGAGGGGCCGTAGATGTCGGCGTCGAGCAGGCCAACCTTGGCGCCGCAGCGCGCGAGCGCGACGGCCAGATTGGTCGAGACGGTCGACTTGCCGACGCCGCCCTTGCCCGAGGCGACGACGATCACCTCGCGGACGCCGGGGATGGCGCGCCGGGCGATCGCCAGGCCGAAGGGCGCCGCGCTCTTGACCGGGGCCGGGCCGGCGGCGCCGGCGCTGTCGCGGCGCTTGAAGTAGACGGAGACCTCCTCGCCGAGCTGCGCCCGGAGGCCGCGCTCCAGGACGAGCTTGTGGCCGAGGGAGAGCCCGTCGGAGGCGATCCAGAGCTGGTACCCGTCCTCGCCGCGGGGCTTCACGGCGAGCGCGCGCCCGGCCGAGGCCTCGTCAGATTCCTCAGCAAGACCCGCTCCTTCCATCCCTCGGAGGGCTTTGAGCGCGGCCTGGGTTCTGGTGAGAAGGCGGGCGTGGTCGGCGTCGTTCATCGCATTCATAATCCTGGCTCGATATAGTACCCTCTTCCTATATTTGAAAGGCCTCAGCTGTCATGCAGGAAATCATCGTCTACACCACCACCGTCTGCGCCTACTGCCAGGCCGCCAAGCGCTTCCTCACCCAAAAGGGGATGGCTTATCGGGAGGTCGACCTCACCCGCGACCCGGACCTCCGCCAAAAGCTCGCCAACGACCACGAAGGGTACCGCACGGTGCCGATGATCTTCATCGGCGACGAGTTCATCGGCGGGTACACCGATCTGGCCGAGCTGGACCGGCAGGGTCTGCTCGAAACCAAGGTGAAGCGTGCTTAAACGCCTCCTCGAAGGCGCCCTCGCGGTCGGCCTTGGAGTCGGCCTTTATTTCGCGCGCGCGGCCTACCTCGACCTGCCGGGGCCGGCTTCCCCGGCGCCGGCGACCGCCGCGATCGCCGCTGCCGGCGTCGCGCCCGGGGCGCCCGTCGCCGAGCGGGCGCCGACGCTGGCATTGCCGGAGGCGGAAGGCTTCGAGCCCCCCGAGGTCGCCCGGATGAAGCTCATCTTCGCCCGCTTCGCCACCGGCGACTTCGTCGGCGCGCTCAAGCTCGCCGACGACAAC
>JAYVWD010000481.1:0-7441 GCA_043786345.1 Pseudomonadota bacterium | reverse complement strand
GAGTTCGAGATCAAGCGCATCGGCTCGGCCATGAGCCGCCTGGGCCGCCTCGAGCAGGAGATCGTCGACGAAATCATCCTGGAATTTTACGAGATCCTCCAGCAGAACAAGAAGTTTTTCTACGGCGGCAACGAGTTCACCAAGAAGGTGATCGGCTCCGCCTTCAAGGGCGGCGACGCCGAGGAGCTGATCGACCAGCTGGCGCTCGGCTCGGCCGCCAACCTGGACTCGTTGGAGCTGATCGACCCGCGCACGCTCGCGACCTTCATCCGGAACGAGCACCCGCAGACCATCGCCCTCATCCTGGCGCACCTGGACGCCAAGAAGTGCGGCGAGACGCTCAAGATGCTGCCGGAGAGCCTGCACACCGAGATCCTGCTGCGCATCGCCAACTTGGACGCCGTCGCCCCCGAGATCATCGACGAGATCGACGACGTCCTGCGCAACGAGATCCAGGCCATGGGCTCGATCCACACCCAGAAGATCGGCGGCGTCGAGCCCCTCGCCGAGATGTTGAACCTGATCGACAAGGCGACCGAGGAGCAGATCCTCGACAACCTCGAGGAGCGCGACCCGGACCTGGCCGAGCAGATCCGCCAGCTCATGTTCACCTTCGACGACCTGGTCAAGATCGACGACCGCGGCATCCAGGAGCTCGCCAAGGCCGTCAGCAACGACAAGTGGAAGATCGCCCTCAAGACCGCGTCGGAGGCGGTCCGCGAGCTGGTGTTCAAGAACATGTCCGAGCGCGCCGCCAAGATGTTGCGCGAAGACATGGAGGCGATGTCCGCGGTCAAGCTGTCCGACGTCGAGTCGGTGCAGTTCGAGGTCGTCTCGATCGCGCGCAAGCTCGAGGAAGAAGGCAAGATCATCATCGCCAGCGGCGGGGAAACGGCCTACGTCTAAGTCCTTCCGCCTCGCCGCGCTCGTGCTGTTCCTCGGGCGCCCGGACGGCGCCCTGGGGCAGGACGTCTTCGGCCTCTTCGGCACCGGCGCCGAGGCGAAGGTGCACGCCGGCGGCGGCCAGCTCGCGTCCCGCGAGGCCCCGGCGAACTACTACAACCCCGCGAACCTGATCGAGGCGCGGGGCCTCGCGACGCCTTACGTCGAGCTCGACATCCTGAGCCTCAACTACGCGTTTACCTACGAGGGCTACGCCCCGGTCTTGGTCTCCAAGGTCACGCCGCTGCCGTTTTTCGGCGCCACGGTTTCGCCGCTGCCGGCGTTGACCATCGCCACGTCGTTCCTGCCCGGCGACTATGAGCTCACGATCCTGACCGTCATCGCGGGCGGGACGTACCGCCTTTGAGGTCCGGCGCGCCTACGGCTGAGCTACGACCTTCGGCCCGCTCAGCGGTCCGGTCGCCTGAGGATCGCATCTTGCAATGTGGGAATCCGTAGTCCTTCCAATCCACTACCCAGGAGGTAGGCGCTGTGTTGACCGTCAACGAGCTTCTCGCCGCAAAGTCATCGCATGAAGTCTGCACCATCGGCCCCGACGCGACCGTCTTCGATGCCATCTGTGTTTTCGCCGACCGCAACCTCGGCGCGCTGATCGTCACCGAAAACGAGCGCCTCGTCGGCCTGGTCACCGAGCGCGACTACGCGCGCAAGATCATCCTGAAGGGACGCTCGTCGAAGGACACCAGGGTCCGCGACATCATGTCGACGAAGGTCCTCTTTGTGGCCCCCGACACCGGCGTCGAGGAGTGTATGGCCTTGATGACGGAGCTCTACATCCGCCATTTGCCGGTCATCGAAGGCGACCGGCTCGTCGGCATCGTGTCGATCGGGGACGTCGTCAAGGCGGCGCTCGGGGAGCGGACCTTCCTCGTGAACGAGCTGGTTCGCTACATCACCGACAGCCCGATGACGATGCAGGCGCAGCGCCGGGTCGATGAAGTCGCGCGGGCGACGCGGTCGCCGTTCGCGTCGACCTAGCGCCCGCCGGCAATCGGGCGCGCCGAACGGGCGCGCCGCATAAAGGGTTCAAGTGCTTGCATTTGCACCGTATTGACTGCGGCTCGTGCCGCGCCTCGGACCTCGCACTTAACCGCCGGAAGCAAGAGATGGCTCTGGTTTTGCAGGGATGATTGGGGTATCTTTCCGGATTCTCCGCACAGGTCGGTAAACTCATGTCACATCCCCTCGGGCCGGTCAGCAGCGGAGCCAGGAACCTCGTCATCGGTTTCTCGCCGCCATGAGCCATGAGATCAGGACCCCGCTCAATTCCATCATGGGCTATTCGGAGCTCCTCAACTTGCCGGGCCTATCGCCCGACGATTGCCGCGACTTCGAGGGTCGGATCCAGCGGAACGCCGTTCTTCTGATGCGCCTGATCGACGACATCCTGGACCTGACCAAGATCGAGGCCGGCAAGCTCGAGATCGAGGCGATCGAGGCGGATCTGCCGGAGCTCCTCCTGGACGTCGCCGTGGTCATGCGTCATCAGGCGGAGGAGAAGGGCCTCGCTTTTTCCATGACGATCGCCGACGCGCTGCCGGACACGATCGTCTGCGATCCGACCCGGTTGAAGCAGATCCTCACGAACGTCATCGGGAACGCGATCAAGTTCACGGCGGCCGGCGCGGTGAGCACGACGGTCAACGTCGAGCGCGGCGTCAAGGACACGCTCCGGATCGTCGTCCGGGACACGGGGGAAGGGATGACGCCGGCACAATCCCAGAAGATCTTTCACCCCTTTACGCAGGCCGATGCGTCGACCACGCGGAAGTTCGGGGGGACCGGCCTCGGGCTCGACCTGGCGCGGCAACTCGCCGTCGCCCTGGGCGGCGACATCGCGCTCGTCGAGACCGCGCCGGGGGGCGGTAGCACCTTCGCGATCTCGGTCGCCCTCGTCGGCGCCGTTTTCCGGATCCGCCCGCCGAAAGTCGTGAAGCTGAAGGATGACGGCGCGCTTCGGCTCAATGGAGTCCGGGTCCTGCTCGCCGACGACACGGCCGACAACCGGTTCCTCGTGACGAAATACCTGACCCGGGCCGGGGCGAGCGTCGACACCGCGAGCGACGGCGACGAAGCCGTGGCGATGGCGCTCGCCGGCGCCTATGACGTCATTCTGATGGACGTCCAGATGCCGAAGCTCGACGGGCGGGAAGCGACGACCCTGCTCCGGACGCGGAATTACCGGGGCCCGATCATGGCCCTGACCGCCCACGCCATGCGGGGCGAGATCGACCGCTGCCTCTTGGCCGGGTTCGACAAGTTCCTCACCAAGCCGATCGGGCGGCAGGAGCTGGTGGACCTGGTGGATCGCATGGTCCGCGACCAGGGCCGGCATCATCCGGTCGGGCGCGCGTCGCCAACGGCCTTCCAGGACGAGCGTCGCTGAAGGCAGTTGCGCCGTCCGCCCTCCTTGATAGACTGGGCCGACACCGCGCGAAAGGGCCCGCGTGCGCAAGATCCTCATCGCCGGTTGCGGATATGTCGGCCAGGCGCTCGCGCCGCTCCTCGCGGCGGACGGCGACCTGGTTTTCTGCGCCCGGCGCCGCCCGGTTCCGGACGTGGCCGGCGCGACGCTCCGCAACCTCGCCGTCGACTTGGCGCACGGCCCGCTCGACGCGCTGCCGGCGGGCCTCGACGCCGTGGTGTTCGCCGCGGCGCCCGGCGGCGGCACCCCGCAGCACTACGAGGACGTATACGTCCGCGCACTCGGCCGCGTCGCGGACCATCTGCGGCGCACCGGCGCGCCCGAGGCGCGCCTGATCCTGACCTCGAGCACCTCGGTCTACGGGCAGACCTCGGGCGAATGGGTCGATGAAACCTCGCCCGCCGACGGCGCCGCCCCCTCCGGCGCGCTCGTGCGCCGCGGCGAGCTACGACTGCAGCCGGGCGACGTCGCCGTGCGCCTCGGCGGAATCTACGGCCCCGGCCGCGAGTCCTTCCTCGCCTCCGTCCGCACCGGCGCGCTCGCCGTCAACCCCGCGGCGAGTCCCTTCACCAACCGCATCCACCGGGACGACGCCGCCGCGATCCTGCGCCATCTGCTGGCGCTGCCCGCGCCCTTGGCCGTTTACAACGCCGTCGACTGCGCCCCCGCCCCGCGCGCCGAGGTCGCGCTCTGGCTCGCGACCCGCCTCGGCGTGCCGCTGGCCGAGACGACGGCCGAGGATGCGCCCGCCCTGCGGGGGAACAAGCGCGTGCGCAACGACCGGCTGCTCGCCTCCGGATACGCCTTCCTCTTTCCGACCTATCGCGAAGGGTATGGCGCGCTGATCGCGGGCCCCCCGTGACCCGACGCGTCGCTGGGCGAACCAGGCGGCCAAACCGCCCCTCGTGCCGCCGGCCCAGCCGTCGACCGACCTCGGTGACGGCGCGCCCGTCACGCAAGTCTTCCCGCTGACGTCGAGCCAGACCTTGATCGACATGGTGTGGATCATCGACGACACGGGCTCCATGGGGAAATACGCGGCGATCGTCCGGCAGAACTTCTCGAGCTTCGTCGCCAGCATCGCCAATCGGGCCGACATTCGCCTGGCGCTGATCTCGAAGGGCGACGACGGAAGCCAGGAGGACGGGATCGGGGTATCCCTGCCGCCCGAGCTCCTCGGCCAAGGCGGCGTGCAGTCGGACTCGTTCGTCGGGAACTTCGACGAAATGGCGCTCGCCGCGATGGCGACCTGCGGCGCCTCCGCCTCGGCCGTGGTGAACGGCGAGCCGAGCGTCACGGTCTGCGGCCGGGAGATCGCGCGCCCGGCGGCCGAATTCGCCAGGGCACCGGCCATCGCCGGGGCGCTCACCCCGTTTTTCCGGCCGCAATCGAGCAAGGTCTTCGTCGTCGTCTCGGACGACAATGCCGAAGGCGTCGACGACACCAATTTCGTGAGCCTCGTCACGCCGGCGCTCGGCCGCGCGCCGACGGTCTATGGCTTCGTCGGGACCGACGCCTCGTCCTGCCGGATCTCGCACGTCGGAACGACGTATATCAACCTCGCCCAGGCGACCGGCGGCGAGGTCTTCGACCTCTGCGAGGCGGACTGGACGAACAACTTCGCGAAGCTCGGCCAGACCGTCGTCAACAACGCGACCTCGACCTTCGACCTCACCGCGGCCAAAGTCGCTGCGGTCGTTTCGGCCACGGTCGACGGCGCGGCGATCGCCGCCGCCAACGTCCACTTGAATGGCACGGCCGTCACGATCGACGCGGGGGCGATCCCCGGCGGCGCCCGGTCGGTCACGATCGTTTATCGGCCGGGGCATTGAGGGGGCCCTTCCACAGCTCCCGATGATGCCCGAGCAGCCCGGCGAACCGCTGCTCCCGGATCGCCGCGCGCGCCTCTTTCATCAGGTCCAGATAGTAGGTCAGATTGTGCAGCGTGAAGAGCCTGAGGCACGTGAGCTCGCCCGCGACGAAGAGGTGCCGCAGGTAGCCGCGCGAAAACGTCCGGCAGGTGTAGCAGCGGCACGCCGCATCCAGCGGCTCCTGGCTCAGCTTGTGCTTCTGGTTCTTGATGTTGACGCGCCCCTGCGAGGTGAAGAGCGAGCCGTTCCGTCCGTTCCGGGTCGGCATCACGCAGTCGAACATGTCGATGCCGCGCGCGACGCCCTCGAGCAGGTCCTGCGGCGTCCCGACGCCCATCAGGTAGCGCGCCTTGGTCTTCGGCAGCAGCGCCGTGCACGCCTCGATCATGCCGTACATCTCGGCCTTCTCCTCGCCGACCGCGAGCCCGCCGACGGCGTAGCCTTCGAAGTCCAGGTCCAGCAGCGCCGCGCAGCTCGCGCGCCGGAGGTCCGGGTAGACGCCGCCCTGCACGATGCCGAACTGGCAAAGCTCGGGGGCGCGCCGCGCCGCGCGGCAGCGCGCGGCCCAGCGCATCGAGCGGTCCATCGACGACTTCGCCTGCGCGTGCGTCGCCGGATAGGGCGTGCACTCGTCGAGGACCATGTGGACGTCGCTGCCGAGCGTCTCCTGGATCTCGACGGCGAGCTCCGGCGTCAGCAGCAGCTTCGTGCCGTCCAGATGGCTCTGGAAGTGCGCGCCCTGCTCGGTGAGCTTGGTGAGCTTCCCGAGGCTGAAGATCTGGAAGCCGCCGCTGTCCGTCAGGATCGGCTTCTTCCACTGGATGAAGTTGTGGAGCCCGCGGAACTCTCTTATGACGTCCATCCCCGGCCGGAGCCAGAGGTGGTAGGTGTTCCCGAGGATGATCTGGGCGTGGGTCTCGTCCAGGTCGAGCGGCGTCAGCGACTTGACCGAGCCGACGGTGCCGACGGGCATGAAGATCGGCGTCTCGACCGTCCCGTGGAAGAGCTCGAGCGTCCCCTGCCGGGCGTCGCCGTCCTGGGCATGCAGCGTGAAGGTGCCGGGCGTGCTCAAACGATCGACTTGCCGAGCGCCGACTGCACGAGCTCCGTGGTGAGCAGCGCCGTCTTGTGGGCCAGGTCCGTCATGGGGTTGAGCTCGACGAACTCCATCGAGCGCAGCATCCCGGTGTCCGCGATCATCTCGAGCGCCAGGTGCGCCTCGCGGAAGCTCAGGCCCCCGGTGACCGGCGTGCTGACGCCCGGCGCGTGCTGGGGGTCGATCCCGTCCATGTCGAGCGACAGGTGGATCGCCGCCGTGCCCCGCGACGCGACCGCGATCGCCTCGCGCATGCAGGTCGCCATGCCGCGCTCGTCGATCTCGCGCATGGTGAAGTAGCGGACGCCGCTCTTCCGGAGGATCTCTTTTTCCCCGTGGTCGAGGGTGCGGATGCCGAGGAGCGCGACGTTTTCCGCGGCGACCTTGGGCGCGAAGCCGGCGACCCCCGTCAGCTCGGGGTGGCCGTCGCCGAGGACGACGCTGAGCGGCATGCCGTGGATGTTCCCGGACTGGGACGAGGCCGGGGTGTTCATGTCGGCGTGCGCGTCGATCCAGATGACCCCGACGCGCTGGCCGCGGTCTCTGTGGTAGCGCGCCGTCCCGGCGATCGAACCCATGGCGATGCAGTGGTCGCCGCCGAGGATGATGGGCAGGCGGTTCTGCTCCAGGCTTTCGTACACGCGGTTCTGCAAGTCCTCGCAGACCTTGGCGATTTCGGTCAGGAACCGGCGCTTGTGGGACTCCTCGCCGAGCGTGTCCCGGATCGGGACGGCCAGGTCGCCCGCGTCGTGGACCTCGAAGCCCAGGACCGCGATCTTCTGGTGGAGGTCCGCGATCCGGATCGACGCCGGCCCCATGTTGGCGCCGCGCATGTTGGCGCCCAGGTCGATGGGCACGCCGATGATTTGCACCGCTCTCAGATTCATGAGCTCTCCGAATCGGATCAACGACTTACCAGTCCCAGGGGATCCCTATCTTCTATTGTATGAGCCTCGGCGGAGTCAAACCGCATCTGGGGGGCGTTGGTGAGAATTCAGTTCATGAGATAAACTCGAATGATCCAATTCCCCTAGCGGCTCCTAAATCACCTTTCTCGCCGGGTAGCTTGCCATGACTTTGAGCAGG
>JAYVWD010000480.1:0-3795 GCA_043786345.1 Pseudomonadota bacterium | reverse complement strand
ACCTGGCCGAGCTTGGTCGCGTCGACCGTGCCGGCGGCGGCGCTGGCGGCCGGGGCGTCTTTTTCGAGGAGGCCGCCGTCGACCCAGGCTTTGACCAGGGCTTTGTCGGTCTCGGCGAGGGCGCCGCGGGTCGGCATGGTGCCGGCGGCGACGCGGGACTGGATCCGCGCGCCCAGCTTCTTGGCGCCGTCGAAGGTCGAGAGGTCCGGGAACTGGCCGCCGGCCTTGTGGCAGGAGACGCAGTTGGAGTCGATGACCGTCTTGAGCTGGCCGTCGTAGGTCACCGCGGCGACCGCGGGTGGGGGCGGTTGAACCGCCGCCGCGTCGGCCTTCTTGCCGAGGGCGAGGATCACATCGTAGTCGCAGCCTTGGGCCAGGCTCGCGCTCACCGTCGGCGACGCCGAGTAGGCGTCGATCGTGCTGAGCTTCGTCGCGCCCGGGCAGCTCGCGTCCACCGGCCCGATGATCAGGTGGTAGGCGTTCATTTTGGTTTCGATGTCGGCGACCTGCGTCTTCAGGGAAGCACGATCGGGGAGGCCGATGGTGACCGACGTCAAGTGCGCCGTGCCGCCGCCGTCGCCGGGCGTGGGGATAATGGAGCCGCTCTTGTTACCGCAACCGGCAATCATCAGCGCCGCGCCAGCCAAGAGGATCTTCAGGTCAGTTTGAGCTTTCATGTCCCAGTCTCCGTTCCGCGTTTGCTAGGGATAGAGCAAAGGGCGTGCCGGAGCCAAGAGCTTGGAAGGATAGGGGTTCGGGGAGGAGTGGGCGACCAAAAGCAAGGCGATTTCGCGGCGAAGCGGCAAAAGTATCGACAGAAAACGGAGCCTCGGCCCTTTCAGGCGGCGGCGGGCGCCGCCTGGTGGGTTCCCGTCTCGCGATCATCTTCGGAAAGGACGATCAGCTTGTCGCCGGGCCGAAACACGAGGCCCACGGCCTGGCTCGGATTGAGCAGCGGCTCGACCCCGCCGCGATAATGACCGACATGAAGAGGTCGACATGGTAGCGCAGGCGGTCGATCAGGCGCGGCTGGTCGTCCTGACCGGCGGATTCGGCCCGATTTTTCCCGCGGCGGAAAAAAGACAACATGGCGCGCTCCTCGCAAAGGCCCGGACGGGGGATCGGGCGGCTTTGCGGGGGGCTTTACGGCATTGCCGGCAAGCCCTTGATTCGACTATATGATCAAATAAGAACGGGACCTATTGCCAACGCGACGGAGACGGCGAAGTGCCTGACGCGACCCTATACCTCGGCGAGATCTGGTCGGCGCGCGCGGACCGCGGCCTCGACGCGGAACCGCGCGGCGCGCTGCTGGTGAACGCCGCCGGGCGCATCGAGGACCGGGGGCCGGCCGCGGCGCTGACGGCCAGGCATCCGGGCGCGCGGGTCGTCGACTGCGGCGACAAGCTCCTCGTGCCGGGGCTCGTCGATGCGCACGTGCACTTCCCCCAGATCGACATGATCGGGAGCCACGGGAGCCAGCTGCTCGCCTGGCTGGCGAAGTACACCTACCCGGCCGAAAGACGCTATGGCGACGCCGCGTACGCCGCGGGCGCGGCGACGCGCTTCGTGAGCGAGCTCCTCGCCAACGGTACGACCGCCGCGGCGATCTACGGGAGCTCGCACGCCGCCAGCGCCGAGGCGCTGTTCGCCGAGTGCGAGCGGCGCGGGATCCGCGCCGTCATCGGGAAGGTCAGCATGGACCGCGAGGTGCCCGCGGACCTCGCGGTACCGGTCGCGCAGGATCTGCGGGAGACCGAGGAGCTGATCGGGCGCTGGCACGGGCGGGACGGGCGGCTCTTCTACGCGCTGACGCCCCGGTTCGCGCTGGCCTGCTCCGACGAGCTGATGGCGGGGCTCGGAAAGCTTTCTTATAAACATAAATCAGTTTATATCCAGACGCACCACGCCGAGACCCGCGAGGAGGTCCTGGCGGTCGCGCGGCGGTTCCCGGCGGCCGCCAGCTACCTCGACGTTTACCGCGGCTTCGGGCTGGTGACGGACCGGACGATCCTCGGGCACGTCGTGCACGCGACGGACGCCGAGCTCGCGCTGCTCGGGGCGGCGCGCTGCACGGTGGCGCACTGCCCGACCTCGAACCTGTTCCTGGGTAGCGGGCTCTTTCCGCTCGCGCGCCAGGAGGCGCACGGCGTGCGGCTGGCGCTGGCGACCGACGTCGGCGCCGGTACGAGCTTCTCCCTGTGGAAGACGATGCGGGCCGCCTACGAGGTCCAGCAGCTCCAAGGCGCGAGCGTGGCGGCCGAGACGCTGTTCTGGCTCGCGACGCGCGGCGGGGCCGAGGCCCTCGGGATGGGGGCGGAGACGGGGAGCCTCGAGTCCGGGAAGGAGGCGGACTTCCAGGTGCTGGACTGGCGGCGGGACCGCCTGCTTTCGGCCCGCCTCGCGGATCCGGCGCTGACGCCGGCGGAGCGGCTATTCGCGCTGATCACGCTGGCCGACGACCGGCTCGTCGAGCAGGTCTATGTGCGCGGGCGGCTGGCGTACCGCCAACCGGCACGAGGCGCGGTTTAAGACGGCTCGTCCCGAACGCGGACCAATGTTGTCTCGAAAATGATGCATCGAAACCGGCTCCTCGGGGCCGTTTCGGAGCTCATGCCGGCAAGTGCCTGGCTTCGCGGCGCAACGAGCGTTGGCACGCTTCGTGTAATACCTCGACTCGTCCAGCCACGAGGAGATTTATATGAACTGGGACCAGATCGAAGGACAGTGGAAAGACCTCAAGGGATCGATTCGCCAAAAGTGGGGCAAGCTCACCGACGACGACTTCGAGTCCATCGCCGGCAAGAAAGACCGCCTGCTCGGCAAGCTACAGCAGCACTATGGCCTCGAGAAGGACCGCGCCGAGAAGGACCTCAACTCCTTCATCGACACCCTCTCCCCGGGCAAGAAGAAAAACTGAGCGATTTTCCGGAGGAGCGCGCCATGAGTCTCAGCCTGATCTTCGTCGTCGTCCTGGTCTTGATGTTGGTTGGCGCGGCCCCGGCCTGGCCCCATAGCAAAAGCTGGGGCTACGGCCCGAGCGGGCTCCTCGGCACGATCGTCGCGATCATGCTGATCCTGATGCTCATGGGACGGATCTAGATTCCGGAGCGGTCAGACGGCCAAAAGAGTACGGCCGGATGGCGTTTCGCCACCCGGCCGCTCGCCGTTTTGGGAGTCAGCGCCGGAAACCCGCCGTCACTTATGGACCGCGCAGGTTCCGTCCGCGGCCCGGACGATCTGGTAAAACCAGGTCATCGGCTTCGTCGCGGCGCCCTCGACTTTGCCCTTCACTTCGATCGTCCTGGCGGCGATCAGCCGCGCGGTGATGTCGGTGGTCACCGTCCTTGGCGCGGCGCCCGTCTCCTCAAAGGACAACTTCTGGGCGACGAACTTGTTGGCCCCGTCGCTCACCGTGATGCTGCCTTTCAACCTGGCGACGTCGGCCGTTTCGGCGCCCATGTAGCCGGTCATGGCTGCGTCGATGCTGAAGTCGATTGTGCGCGCGGCGAGGTCCGCGACGATTTCCGTGCTCTTCACGAGCTCGACTTTATTGAGAGACTCGATTTGGCCGTGGCCTTGCGTCTGGCCGGCCGGGAGGTTTTCGCCTTGGCCGATCGTGGGGCCTTGGGAGCCTTGTTGGGCGCCTGGCTGACCCTGATGGCCTTGCTCGGCCGTGCCGCCTTGCTCCACGGAGCCTTGGTGCGCGCCGCCTTGCTCGGTCGTGCCATGTTGCACGCCGCCCTGGTAGGCGCCGCCTTGCTCGACGGTTCCTTGCTGTGCGCCGCCTTGAAG
>JAYVWD010000479.1:0-1528 GCA_043786345.1 Pseudomonadota bacterium | reverse complement strand
GCCGCCGCGGCGGTTCATCCCCTGATCGGGCTCGCCTGCGCCGCCGCCTGGGTCGTTCCTTTCGTCACGAAGCGGCACGCCCTCTTCGGCGGGCGCCCGGCGCGGACGCTCGCCGCCGCCGCGGGGGCCGTGATGGCCGGGGCCGTCTGGTTGCCGGCGTTGCCGCTTTTCGTGCGGACGGCGCGGGACCTGCGCTGGGGTGAGCTCGGGTCCCCCGGCGACTGGCTCGACTTCATCATGGGAAAAGCGTTCGCGCATTCGTTCAGCGCCGGCGCCGCCGCGGAAGGGAGCCTGGTTCATACGATCCTGATCCTCGTCAACGGGACGGGCGGCGGGATCGTCCTTGCCTGCGGGCTGACCGGGCTCGTGGTCCTGCTGAAGCGCCGGCCGGACCTGGCCGTGGCCTATGGCCTCGTGCTGGGGCTCGACCTGGCGACGCTGGCCTCGCAGAAGATCGTGCTCTTGACGAACCCCGACGCCGTGGCCTACTTGCTGCCGGCGTTCGCCGTCGTGATCCTGTTGGCGCTCGAGGCGGTGGCGGCGGCCGCGCGCAACGCCCGGGCCGCGACGGCACTGGTCGCGGCGTTCGTCGCCGCGGCGCTCGTGCAGGTCGGGCCGGGAATCCTCGCCTATGATCGGTCCGGCTGCGCCGCCGGCGTCGTCGAGGCCCGGGCGGCACTTGCGGCGCTGCCGCCCGGCGCCAGTGTCGTCCTCGACGATTTCAACCTGGTTTTCATGCTGGAATATCTGACCCTCGCCGAGGGTGAGCGTCCTGACGTGCACGTCTCCTATGCGCGGGATCCCGGCGGCGGCGCCGCGGCCGGATTGCGCGTCTTCGACGCGTCGCCGGTCCGCCTCGACGAGTGGAAACGGACCGGGGCCAGGCTCACCCGTTTTGGAATGCTTTGGTCCGCGGACGCGGCGGCCGCGGCCGCGCCGACGGCCTCGTCCACGGATGCCGCCCTGTTCGCGTGGCAACCCCTTTGCCGAACCGGTGATCCGGTGGACGCGCGCGCGGCATCGGCGGTTCAGTGGCGGGCCTTCATGAGCTCACAGCTCGCCTTGGCGATGGGCGATCGGGCCGCGGCCTCCGGATTGGCGCGGCTCGCGCATTGCGCCGTGCCCGAGGACGAGATCGCCGGCCGCCACGCGGCGGCTCTGGACGTCGCGCCGGGCGCCTGCACCGGCGGCGAGGCTGCCCGAATCGGCGGCGCCTTCGCGGGCAGGGCACCGCCCCTGACGCCGCGCACGGCGTTTTTAGCAGGCGGGCTCGCTCTTTGGACGGCCGGACTGACCCGACGCTGGCGGTGGCGTTTCGTCGCCGCCGGGCTCGGCGCTGTCGTGAGTCTCGCCGCGATCGCCATGGGGTGACCGACGCAATGGCCGACCTGCGCATCATCATCATGGCCTACAACGAGGCGGAAAATCTGCCGCACGTTTTGGACGACGTCGCGCGCGAGCTCGCGGAGATTCCCCACGAGGTCCTCGTCGTGGACGACGGCAGCACGGACGGCACCGGCGACGTTGC
>JAYVWD010000478.1:0-3120 GCA_043786345.1 Pseudomonadota bacterium | reverse complement strand
ACGCCGGCCGACGCAGCGGTGCACCTGGCGGTGACCCACTACGAGAACGTCGGCCAGATCGAGGATACGCAGACCTACGGCTCGATCGTCGCGAACAATGCGCGCCTCGAGTGGAACCAGCACGTGTTCAAACGCGCCATTCTGATGGGCGGTTACCGTTACTACCTGGAGACCGAGAAGCCCCGCGCCGCGGACGCCGACCGAAAGCGCCTCGGCACGGACGCCGTCTACGGCACGTTTCGCTGGCGCTTCGGCGGCGGGCTCTGGACGGCCGACGCGCCGGAGGCGTATGGGTTCGTTTCGCGGTACAATACCAATGTCCCGACCCATGGCTATGTGGTAGGTTTTGGGGGTCGAGTCCTTTGGTAGAGCGGCATGAAACGCCTCGTCATTCCCGTCATGAAGCTTGCGATCGCGGCAGCCTTGATCTACTGGCTCGTTGCACAGGGTAAGCTCGACTTCCGTCAGCTTTCGATCTTCCTGACGGATCCCTGGGCCCTGATTTTCAACGTCTCGGTCTGGTTCTTTTGTTACGTGTTGCTGGGCAATTTCCGGTGGTTCCTGCTGCTGCGCGGCCTGAAGCTCGACGTGCCCTACCACCGGGCCGTCATGCTCGGCCTGATCGGGTCCTTCTTCAATACGGCCATGCCGGGCGCCGTCGGCGGCGACATCGTGAAGGCGATCTACGTCGTCCGCGAGCAAAAAGCAGAAAGCCGCACGCCCGCGATGGTGACCGTGCTGCTCGACCGGGTCTCGGGCCTGGTCGGCCTGTTTCTGATGGCCGGCATCGCCGTCCTCACCAACATCGAGCTCGCCCTGGGCAACCCCGCCATCGCCACGCTGTCGTCGTTCATCGGCTTCGGATGCCTCGCGATCCTGGTGGGCATGGTGGTCGTCTTCTTCCCCCACAGGCAAGGCCGCGACCCGGTGCGGGCGTTGCTCCGGAAGAAGGTGCCGGGCTTCGGCATCCTCGGGAAGATTTACGACGCGACGCGCGCTTACCGCGGCCAGCCGCTGCGCCTCGCCAGCGTCGTCGGCCTCACGGTCGTGCTCCAGACGGGCTCGCTTTTTTACGGAATCTACATCACGCGTCAGCTCACCGGCATCACCCCGGACCTGGCGACTTACGCCACCATCTACCCCATCGGCCTGCTGGCGACGGCCGTGCCGCTCGCCCCGGGCGGCATGGGCGTCGGCCATGTGGTGTTTGACCGCCTCTATCACCTCGTCGGATGGCGCGACGGCAGCAACGTCTTCAACGTGATGGTCCTCGGGCAGCTCTGCCTTTACCTGGTCGGATTCCTTCCCTACGTGTTCTATAAATCCAAGCTGCCGACCATCGTATCGTGCGAGACTAACTTACAAAATTGACGCCTCAGAACTCTTCGTTGAACGCCACGTCGCCCGACACGCCGATCTGGTAGGCGGCGACCCGGCGCTCGAAGAAGTTCGCGAGCTCCTGCACGTCCTGGAGCTCCATGAACCCGAAGGGGTTCTTGGACCGGTAGACGGGCGGGATGCCGAGGGCGACCAGGCGCTGGTCGCCGACATATTGCAGGTACTGGCGCATGTCGCGGGCGGAAAGGCCGGCGACCCCGAGGCCCAAGGTGTCTTCGGCGAAGACCATCTCGCACTCGATGGCATCGTCCATCATGAGCACGACCTGGGCCTTGAGCCCGTCGTCGAACAGCTCGGGCTCTTCCTGGCGCACGGTCCGGATGACCTCGAAGGCGAAGCTCATATGCGCGCTCTCGTCGCGGAACACCCAGTTGGTGCCGGCGGCGAGCCCGTGCAGGAGGCCCTTCGAGCGCAGGAAGTAGACATAGGCGAAGGCGGCGAAGAAGAAGAGGCCCTCAATGCAGGCCGCAAAGCAGATCAGGTTCAGCAAAAACTGCCGGCGATCCGCCTTCGTCTCGAGGGAGTTGAGGCCGTTGATGGACTCCATCCACTTGAAACAGAAGTCGCCCTTCTGCTTGAGCGAAGGGATGGACTCGATCGCGGCGAAGGCGTCGGCCCGGTCCTTGTCGTCCTGCAGGTAGGTGTCGAGCAGCGTCAGGTAGAACTGGACGTGCAGGGCTTCTTCATAGAGCTGCCGGGACAGGTACATCCGCGCCTCGGGGGCGTTGATGTGCTTGTAGAGGTTGAGCACGAGGTTGTTCGAGACGATCGAGTCGCCCGTCGCGAAGAACGCGACGAGGCGGTTGATGAGGTGGCGCTCCGCCGGGGTCATCTTGCGGAGGTCGGCCGCGTCGCCGCCGAAGTCCACCTCGTCCACCGTCCAGGTGTTCTTGATGGAGTTGCGGTACATCTCGTAGAACACCGGATATTTCATCGGTCGCAGGGTCAGGTTGAGACCGGGGTCGAGGATCATTGGCAGGCCTCACAGGCGCCGGGATTTTCGAGGGAGCAGGCGATGGCTTCGGCGTCCGAGAACGCCGCGACTGGGGCGACGTCCGCGCCTTCCGAGACGACCGTCGTCTTCTGGATCCTGGTCGCCGCGCGCGAGCGCAGGGAGTAGGTGGTCTTGAGGCCCTTTTCCCAGGCGTACGCGTACATGGACGAGACCTTGCCGATGGTCGGGCTCTCCATGAAAAGGTTGAGGGACTGGCTCTGGTCGATGAAGGGGCCGCGTTCGGCCGCCATGTCGACGAGGGCGCGCATCGGGATTTCCCAGACGGTGCGGTAGATGCGCTTGAGCTCGTCCGGAATGTCGTCGATGGCCTGGATCGAGCCCTCGGCGAGCTTGATCTGGGCGCGCACGCCCTTGTTCCAGAGGCCGAGCTTGCGCAGCTCCGTCACCAGGTACGAGTTGGTCTGGAGGAACTCGCCCGACAGCGTCTCGCGCTTGAAGAGGTTCGAGATCTGGGGCTCGATGCACTCGTAAGAGCCGACGATCGAGGCGATGGTCGCGGTCGGCGCGATGGCGATCAGCAGCGAATTGCGCAGGCCGTGTATTTTTACTTGTTCTTTCAGGGCATTCCAGCGGGCCGGGTCCGAGGGCACGACGCCCCAGAGGTCGAACTGCAGGTCGCCCTTGGCGGCGCGCGTCTCGGCGAACGTGCCGTGCGGCCCGAGCTCCTGCGCCAGCTCGCACGAGGTGAGCACGGAGTTGTAGTAGAT
>JAYVWD010000477.1:0-2343 GCA_043786345.1 Pseudomonadota bacterium | reverse complement strand
CGACGGCGCAGCCCGGGGCGCTCGCGCTCGGGGAGCTCCTCGCGCGCCGCGACCGGCGGGCCGCGGCGCGGACGGCGCCGGCCCAGGGCTTGACCCTGGAAGAGATCCATTTCAACCTCTAGGAGCGTGCGACACCTTCGGCGCAAGTTCCGGAAATCGCTGCCTGCGCGCGACACAAGCAATTTTGCAAGCCCGCGAAAGGCAAGCAACTGTTCCTCGCTAAAATCGAATGTGTCCCGCGCTCCTGGAACAACCACCATCACAGGTTCCAGGCCGCCCAGAAAGTCCACGGCGGCGTCCAGTGGGCCATCCTGCACCGGCTCTTCTGGCCGTCGCTGGCCCCGGTCGCGACGGCGTGGATGGGCGCGAACCAATTCGCGCGGATCCCCGCATCATCGGCGTCTATGGCTTACCGCACGACACCCTGCGCTTCACCCAGAAGCTCTCGATCGCCGATGAAAACGGGGTCTGACAGGTCGATCCGGTCAGCGGCTCCCACGATTTCCGGGTAAGCTTGGCCGACGCCGCCGGGATCGGCGACTGAGCCGCCGGCGCGCCCCGCGCCTCATTCGAGGACGAGGTCGTCGAGCGTCACGCCGCGGTCGTTGACGCTGCCGTCGCTCTGAAAGGTGAACCGCAGCTCCGCCACGCGGCCGGCGTAGGCGGAGAGGTCGTAGGTATAGCGCTTGGCCTCGACCTTCCCGCTCAGGGGCGCGAGGAGCTGGAGCGACTCGGCGCCCGCGACGACGGCCGCCGAGAAGAAGTCGTAACCTTCCTCGGATTGGACCGCGGCGGTGAAGCTCAGCGTGAGCGGGCCGGCCCGGCCCGTGAGGTCGAGGAAGAGGGACGCCTCGGCGGTCATCCCGTCGGCATAGGCCTCGCCGAGGCCGGCCTTCAGGGAGCCGGCCTGGACGGTCCAGCCCTGCGCCGCGTCGGCCCCGGCGGTGTAGGTCTTGAGCGGCGTGGGCCCGTCGACGGCGAAGTCGAGCGCGATGCCGGCGCCGGCGCCAAGGACGGTATTCGGCGGCACGCGGCGGTAGCGGCTCGTCGTGCGCCAGACGCGCTTGGTGCCGCGGAGGCCGACGAACTCGAAGGCGCCCAAATCGCCGTCGGCGCTCAGAAGAGGGACGACGAGGTCGACGTCGGCGCCTTCGTCCGGCGCATCGACGCGCAGGCGTCCGACCGGGGCGCCGGCGATCGGCCCAAACGTCACGGTGTCGGTCGCCGCGACGTGCGCCGGAAACACCAGCGGCTCGCCGGCGCGGACGTCGAGGCGGCCGCCGGGGGCGTCGCGGCGCCAGGCGACCGAGCCTTTGAGGTGGCCCGTTTCGCGGCTCAAGTACCTGGTGATCGCATGCATCTGCGGGCCGTCATTCGTGTAAAAGTCCGCCGTCGTGAGCGGCAACGTCTTATCGGCGACGACGCCGCGGCCCTCCAGCAGGAGCCCGGCGTTCACGCCGGAGCGCACCGTCTGGCGCCACGAAACCCGCATGTCCTGGCCGCCCGGGAGCGGCTTGAACAGGCTTTCGTGCCCGTCGAGCTGCTTGAGGAAGTAGCTCTGGGCGACGACGTTGGCGCCGCCGCCGCCGGTCTGGCCGTCCTCGCTGAAGACGACCGCGGCCCGATGGTCCTGCATCGTCGCCGAGAACATGTCGCAGGCCGAGTAGCAGCTGGAGTTCGCGAAGATCGCGACCGGCTTGAAATACGCCTGTCCCGCGGCGTTCGCGAAGAGGCGCCGCGTCATCTCGACCGGCTCGGCGAACGGCGCGTCCCCCGCGCGGCGCAGCGCCGCGAGGAAGTCCGGCCAGTAGGCCGGCAAGGTCTCGAAAAAGAAGTGGTTCAGGGCGCTGTTCCGCAGCTTGAAGCCTTCCGGCTCGACGGTCGCCGGCGTGAAGAGCTGGGCGAGCCCCTCGCCGAGCGCGATGCTGCCGCCGCCGTTGTCGCGCAGGTCGATCACGACGCCCTCGGTCCCCTTCAGGTCGTGCGCCTGCAGGCGCGCCACTTCCGCGATCAGCTCCTCATCGGAAAGCTTCTCGGGGCTAAAGCTGTCGAGCCGGATCAGGCCGAACCGGCCGAATTCGTTGCTCACGATGTCGAAGTGGAGGATCGGCTCTTTCGGCTCGGTGCGCGTACGACCGGTCGCCGCATAGGGCTTATAGAGCTGCTCGAATTCGAGCTGGTAGTCGCTGGAGCCCTCGTTCTTCGCGGCGACGCGGCCGCCGCCCGGAGCGGCCGCCGGGGGCGCGAGGCAGGCTAAGTCGGCGCGGACGAGCCAGGGGAGCGTCACGGTGTACGTCGCGTCGGCGCGGTTGCGAAACGTGAGGCGCACCGCATCGGCGCCCA
>JAYVWD010000476.1:0-5657 GCA_043786345.1 Pseudomonadota bacterium | reverse complement strand
TCGAGGTCGCGGCCGAGCACGGCGACCACGTGATCCGCGCCGACGACATGGCGAATCTCACGGATCCGGCGAACTTCTTCGACTGCCTGCACCCGTCGGCTCAAGGGTACGCGAAGATCGCCGGCCGGATCCTGCAGGACCTGGACGCCTGGAAGCCAAGGGCGCGCAGGGCCGCGAACGCCTTCCAATACATCCCCTGAAGCCCCGGGAACTGCCGGGGAATCGCCGGGGCCTCAAGGCCGCCGTCCGGCCCGCCGTCAAGCCGGTACGTACCCGGCTTTCCTGCAAAAGCGCCCTCCATGCAACTTCGTCTTAAGGAGACGACCATGAAGGCGTTTTTTTGTGTTTCCGCGTTGGCGACCCTGCTCAAAGGCTTCAATGGCGGCGGACCCTAATTTTCATCAATGATCATAATAAGTTATTATAAATCATAAAATATCATTAAAATGACGATTGACTTTGTAACTGTCGTATTATAAAAACCGCGAGTCACATTAGAACTTTCGAGCGAACCAAAAAGCATAGCCCCCTATCTGGAGGACTCGCGCATGAAGACCCCCCGTTATCCATTGTGGACGACCGTCGCCGTGGCCTGCATCGGCCTCGCCGCGTCCGGCTGCTCCACGAAGAAGTCCTCCCAGGCCGGCGGCCCCGCCCCGAAGGAAGACGTCCAGACGATGCTCGTCGGCGTCGAGTCCACGGACGGCACCACCAAGGTCAAATACAAATCCAACGTCAAGGACGCCAAGTTCAAGTGCCAGACCGAAGTCGAAGGCAAGCCGAGCGACTGGGCCGACTGCCCGGCCGACGGCGCCGCGATCCCGACCCAGCAGGGCGTCAAGTACGTGTTCCGCGTCAAGGCGATCAGCCCGGGCGGCACCGAGTCCGAGCCGCAACCATACTCGTTCACCGCCGGGACGGCCGGCCAACCAGGCCCCCAAGCCCCCCAAGGCCCCCAAGGCCCCCAAGGTCCCGGCCCCGCGGTCAACGGCGCGCTCGCGACCCAGATCCTCAACAAGGGTGACGTCGGCCAGACCTACGCCAAAAGCAGCCTGACCCTGCGCCTCGGGGTCAAGGGCGACGGCGTCAACGTCGAGAAGCTCCGCTTCGAGTGCAAGCGCGAGGCCGACGCCGACTACCGCAAGTGCGACACCAACGACCAGGCTCAATACCAGTTCGCCCAGATGATCGACGGCGCCAGCTACACGCTCAGCGTGCGGGCCCGGACCACCGACACGAACCTGATCGCCAGCGAAGACACGATCGCCTTCAAGGTGGCGCTCGCCAAATTGCCGATCACGAACGCGACCGACCTCGACAAAATCGGCTCCGGCGACGTGAGCCTGGCGCTCGACCGCGCGGGCCTCGCCAACGCCCGCATCCAGTGCACCATGGACAACGCCCAGCCCATCGACTGCCCGGCCGGCGCCAACGGCTCGATCCTCGTGCAGCGCAGCCTGCTCGGACCTGGCAGCCACTCGCTCCGGATCGTCGCGAGCGACAACCAGGGCAACCAGCTCGGCGCCTCGCAGCTCAACTTCTGCATGGGCAGCTGCACGGCCCCGGGCGGCCCCCAGGCCCCGGTCGTGAAGAGCTTCCAGATCGGCAGCTTCTACGAGTACCTGGTGCCCAACGACATGCACGTCACCGAGTACGCGACGACCAAGACCTATAACGGCGCGCTCGAGTTCTTCCGCATCATGCCCGAGTCCGACCCCTTCTACCTCGGCATCTACAAGTGCGACGGCGAGTTCGACACCCGCATGACGGCAGCGCGTCCCGACGGCAACGGCTTCAACGACTACTGCCAATCGACGCCCCAGCGCGACCTCTACAAGTGGCTGACCGATTACCGCCTGGCCAACAACCACCTGGAAGTCGCGACGAACCAGGAGCTCATCAACGGTTACAACCAGGACAAGATCCTGATCAACGTCTTCGACGCCGATTACGACTACCTCGTGGGCAGAAGCCGCTTCGACCAGCTCTGCATGAACAAGCGCGGCACGATCACCAAGACCTTCAGGCCCATCCGCTTCGCCGACAACGATTTTTGGGGCGAAGCCGTCCGCGCCGACTTCTATATGTGCGTCACGGAGCTCGCCGGCGTGGGCCCGGGCACCTTCCCGATCAGCGGCGAAAAATGGTGGGTCGGCGCCTTCTTCATCCACCAGGACACCGAGTCCTTCCCGATGTACGAATGCTACACGCACCAGGACTCGCCAGCCGGCAGCTACGACACCGCCGACTACGACTCCACGGTCTACGACGGCAAGTACAAGCCCGAGTTCTGCGGGACCTTCCGCAACAAGCATGTGCTCGAAGTCGTCTACATGACCCGCACCCCGTACATGGACCCTGCGGACTTCGCCCACGGCGCGCAACAACGGTTCCGCAAGAACCTGTTCGAGCTGTCGCCCGGCAACTGAGCGCCGATACGGTTTCCTGAAAGTAAGCAGTGCGTATTGCTTATGGTTCGCTTGCGGTCCCCTCGTGAAAACGAGGGGGCCTTTCGTCGTTTGGAATTCAGTGCAGCGCCTTGAGCAACCGCGAGTACGCGCCGTCCTGCGCCACGAGCCCGCCGTGATTGCCGCGCTCGATGATCACGCCCTTGTCGAGGACGAGGATCTGGTCGCACTGGCGGATCGTCGAGAGCCGGTGGGCGATGACGACGACGCTCCGCCCTTTGAGGAGCCGCTGCGTCGCCGCCTGGACGATCGCCTCGGACTCCGGGTCGACCGAGGACGTCGCCTCGTCGAGGATGATCAGGCCGGGGTCGCGCGCCAGCGCCCGCGCGAAGGCGATCAGCTGGCGCTGGCCGTGCGAGAGGTTGCTGCCCTGCTCCTTGATGACGAAGTCGAGGCCGCCCGGCAGCCGCGCCAGGAACAGGTCCGCGCCGACCTCGCGCGCCGCCGCCTCGATGCGGGCGGGCGTCGCGCTCTCGTGCCCGAGGCCGATGTTGAAGGCGACCGTCCCGTCGAAGAGCACGATGTCCTGCGGCACGATCGCAAGCTGCGAGCGCAGCGCGTCCGGGTTGACGTTGCGGATGTCCTTGCCGTCGACCAGCACCTGGCCGTCATAGCCGTCGTAGAGCTTGCTCAGGAGCTTGACGATCGTCGACTTGCCGCTGCCCGTGGCGCCGACGATGGCGAGCGATTGGCCCGCGGGCAGGTGGAAGGAGACGTTCCGGAGCGTGCGGGTGTCGGCCTTGCCGGAGACGTCGTAGCTGAAGGTCACGTCGCGGAACTCGACGTCGCCGGCGATCCTGGCGAGGGGTTCTTCGCCGCCGATCCGGTCCTGGTGGTCAAAGAGGCCGAAGATGCGCTCGATCGAGGTGAAGGCGCCCTGCAGCATCGCCATTTTGTTGCCGAGTTGCTTGAGGGGCTCGAAGAGCTGCTGGACGTACTGGACGAAGGCGACCATCACGCCGGCCGTGATCGCGGCGGTGCCGCCGAAGGTCGACAGCAGCGTGCCTTTGAGGATGAGCCAGAGCACCAGGCCGACGGTGACCGAGGCGATGCCGTCGAGCACGGCGAACATCCAGGCGTCGAGCACGACGCTGCCCATCTGCGCGTCGCGGTATTCGAGGTTGAGCTTGTCGTGGCGCCTCGCCGAGGCGACCTCGCCGGTGAGGACCTTGACCGTCGCGTGCCCGTAGAAGCACTCCTGGGTGTAGGCGTTGAGCGCCGCGATCTTGGACCGGGCCTTGAGCATCGAGGACTTCAGGCCTTTGCTGAAGCCCTGCACGACCCACCAAACGAGCGGCAGGATGACGACGGCGACGAGCGCCAGGCGCCAGTTGAGGGCGAGCATCCCGCCCACGCAGCCGATCAGGACCGCGATGTCGACGACCGAGGTGAGCACGCCCATGTTGAGGGACTCGCTCAGATTGTCGAAGTCGCTGGTGGCGCGGGTGACGAGCATGCCGCTCAGGGACTTGTCGTGATACGCCGCCTTGAGCTCGAGGACGTGCGTGAAAAGGCGGGCCCGCATCGTGCGGATCATGCGGTGCACGGCGAGCGAGGAACAGACCGACTGCCCGGCCCGCGACAGGTACTCGAGGACGACGGCGGCGAAATAGAACGCCGCGCCCTGCATCAACACGCCCGGGTTCTTGCCGATGATCCCGTGGTCGATGGCGTTCTTGAGGATAAGCGGCAGCACGGTCTGCAGCCCCGAGATCACGGGGATCAGCGCGGCCGCCGCGAAAATCAGTTGGCGGTGGGTCCGGAGGTAAGGCCAGAGCTTGCCGAGGCGGGCGAAATCGGTCGCGATCCCGCTCGCCCTGGCGCGGGCGGCGGGCTTGGGCGGCGGGCTCAAGGGCGCGAAATTCGTCATGAAGCGACCGTAACACCGGCCGGCGGGAGCGTGCAAGGCCTCTAGGCGGCCGGTCAGGACGCGATCTTGAGCGCCCGCTCCGGCTTCCGCCCGACCACGAGGACGCAGATGTCGTCCTTGCACGGGACCTCGCCGGTGTGGGCGCGGAAGAGGGTGATCAGCTCGTCCCGGATCTGGCTGACCCCGCGGCGCTCGATGCTCTTGGAGAAGTGCCGCTGGAATTTCCGCGTGAACGGCTTGCCGTCCTTGTCCACGGCCTCGGTCAGGCCGTCCGTGTAGAAGATCAGGATGTCATCGGGATTCATGGGATAAGTCGTGTCGTTGTACAGGTGCCGCACGCCGGTGAGGTTGGTCTCGCCGAGCATCAGCTGCTGGTTTCGGGCGACCGCCTCGACCTGGACCTTCTCGGGGTTCTCGTGGTTAAGGAGGAGCGGGAAGGTGTGGCCGGCGTTGCAGATGTGGAGCTTCTGGTTCTTGAAGTCGAGCTGCGCCGCGACGCAGGTCATGCGTAGATCGCTCTTGCCCGCGATGCGGGCGATGACGTTGCCGAGCTGGGTCAGGATCTGCGAGGGGCGGTTGATGCCGGACGCGTCGCCGCCGTCCCGGAGCATGCCTTCCACGACCTGGATCGCGCCGGCCATCGCCGTCGTCACCAGGCCTTGGGCCAGGCCGTGGCCGGTCACGTCGCCCAGGATCACGTAGAGGCTGTCGCCGTCGCCCGACTCGATGATGCTGAACCAGTCGCCGCCGACGCGCAGCACCGGCTCATAATGGTAGGCGACGATGGCGTTCGACGGCAGGCGGGCCTCGTCGGGCAGCATCGAGCGCTGGACGGCCTCGGCGACCTGGAGCTCGGCGGCGATGAAGGCCGTCTCACGGATGAACGACTGCCGGATCATGGCGACGGTCGCCAGCGACATCAGCGATTTGAGCAGCGAGGTGACCGACGGGTCGGGGACGCGGTCGAACGACAGGGTGACGGCCCCGACGGCCTTGTAACGGGATTTGATCTCGAAGGTGAAGACGCGGTCGGGCTCGCCGCGGCCGATGTGCGGCTCGACCTCGGTGGCGGTCGCCTCGAAGATGTGGCCGCGCACGCAGATGAGGGGGCGGGGGATCGTGGCCTTCTCCTCGTCGGCCGACGGCGCCGCGTCGCCGAGGAACCAGCCGTGGTCGACGCCGCACACCTTGTGGGTCAGCGCGAGCGTCGTGCGGACCAGGGCGTCGGTGTCGGAGCAGGAGAAGATGTCGAGGATCGCCTGGTTCAGGACCTCGAGCTTGGTGCGGTTCTCCTCGAGCGCGTTTTCGCGCTTGGCGAT
>JAYVWD010000475.1:0-7132 GCA_043786345.1 Pseudomonadota bacterium | reverse complement strand
ACCAGCATGGTCGCGCCCTTCATCGGGCTGCCGTTGTCCGAGTGAAGGCTTACGCGGCCCTTCTCGATACACTCGTCGCGGCAAATATTGGCCGCGGTCAGCAAGCTTCGGCACGATCTGGTGAGGGCTCATGTCGCGATATTCTTTCGAGTTTGCCACGGCGACAATGCGCTCTCGCTCCGCTACCGACAGCTTATTGGCCGGCGTCGTCGTCGGACCGTGACGTCGGTCTTCTTGCCCTCTGATTTGGTCATCCTCCCATGTGCCAGTCCATCATCCAGGTAAGCAAATGATTTTTTTGGGGAATACCATATTTTCGTCAAGGCTTGGGGAAAAGTGACGATGGATCCGGAAGTCGCCGGGACCGTGGCGCCTATAACAAACAAAGGGACCATAAGCTTATGCGCACGAATTTACTCATAAGCGTCGTGGCAATCGCCATCGTCGCCCCCGGCTGCGGCAAGAAAAAGAAGGACGATCCTGCAGCAACGCAGAGTGGCGGAACGGTCTCCGGCATCGGTGCGACGCTTCCGGCCGGTGTTGCGACCAATCTCGCCGTATCCAGCGTGACGGCCATCCCCGATGCCAGCGCCTTCGTGGCATCGTCCAGCCAGTCGGCCAGCAGTCTGTGGTTGGAAGGTAACAACGACTTCAACCTCGTCACCGGCACTCCACCGGACTTCAAGGACGTCTCCGGCAACCTGTCGCTCTACCTGACGGGGGACACGAGCGCCCTGGTCAACGCCATTGACGCCGATCGAGCGCTCAACACCGCCGCCGGGTGGGCGGACATGAAGGCCCAGCTGGCGACCTTCTTTCAAGCGCAACAAAAGTGCCAGATCATGGAGCACACAGCGCGCATCGTCTCGCGCCTGAAAGAAGACACGGGCACGCTTTGCATGCTCAAGAACATTGGCTCGATCGGCGATAAAGTGTTTAGCGTCAAATCCGGGGCGCCAATCGCCGATCTGACGAAAGTATTCGGCGCCGACACCAACGATAAGCTCCTGCAGTTCGCGATGGGCGACGGGAAGACGTTCAGGTTTGAAATCAAGGGAACCTCCAACCTCGCCAACGGCTACCAGCTGACGATGACGCAGTGCGACACCAACAACAAGCCGACGCAGCAGAACATCGTCAAGATCGACAACGCCGCCGGGAGCTATTCCTTCACGTCGAAGAGAAATGACGTCGACGGCGCCAAGGCACGCGTCGCGAATTTTTCGCTCGCCGGCGCCATGGTCGCGGACGGCAAGGGTGGTTACATCGTCGACACGTCGAAGGCGCGGACCGTCACCTATGCAAACTCCGGAACTTTTGGAGCCTTTACGAGCAGCAATCAAGGCAGCCTGGCGATCAACGGCAACGTCCTGGACGCGACGTTTTTTGAGTCCCACGCGGGCGGCGACCCCAACGGCAAATCCTCCACCGGCATCCAAAAAGACCGCCTGAGCGTTCAGTATACGGGCACGAGCTCCGACGACCTCGCGATTTTCCAGGGGGCTAACCAGAGCGTCTCGGACTTTACGGGCATGAAGTCCGACGGCACGTCGTTCTCACAGTCGCACGCGGGCTCGATCGCTTTCGCCTTCGATAGCGCCATGTCGCCGCAATACGCGACACAGGCGACGTCCACCTACCTGAACACCGTTGCCTCGGTCGACTTCACGAAGGACCCAATCCTGAGTCAAACGGCGCCCGCGGCCCCCGACGTCGTAATGGACGCGACGCAGTGCACCCAGGCCGCGACGACCATCCTGGCCTTCGCCACGGGGTCTGAGGCTTTGATCGAGCCGGTTCAAAAGACGTGCAATGATTTCAAGCAACAGAAGAACGGGAACATGTGCGAAGCCCTGCGCAGCGTCGAACAGAAGGTCTTCCAAGCGATGAATTTCCGGAAGACGGCGACCGGCAGCGCGGAAAACTAAGGTTGGTGTTCAGGCCTTCCATCCTGATCGGACCTTCGCACGGGGCGGGGATCCGTGCGCGGCTCACAGGGGCGTCCGCGCACCGATTCCGGCCTGACAGCGTCAGGGTCCTGCGCCGGCCCGCGCGCGTCGTGTCGATACCCCAGGCGGCAGTCCCTTGGCATTGGCAATGCGGTGGGGTAGGTACGTCAGGATGTTGTCGAGATGCCTCTTCATTGTCTTGGCGGCCTCGATGATCGGCGCAAGGCGGGAACGAACCGGTCGTTTGCGTACGCCGCACCGGCATCCAGGCGGTGTTCCATTGCCGGCGGGATATCAGAACAGGACAAGCCAGCACGAAGGGGACCATGACGGTACCGAGGGGATCGCCAAACAGCGCCTGGGACGCCCGCAAGTCGCGCCGAGGACGGGCCAAATCCGTGGTCCCGTCGGAAACGCTCAATGTCTGGCGCCCGTTTGCCGATGAGGAGGGCAATCCCAAGGACCCCATCCGATTTCCGCGGAGCCTCCCGGCATGAAGCGCGCCTTGGCGTCTATTTTCTTCGTGGTTTTAGCGAATTACGCCTGCAAACCGCCGGAGGCGGCGGAAAACCGCCGCACGACCCCGACCCCCGCGCCCGAGCAGGCCGTCGCGGGCGCATCGGTCTTCTATGCGCTGGACGGGCGGGTGCACCGCGCCGACTGCGGCGAGGCCACTCCGCCAGCGCCCGCCGAGATCGCGGCGCGGTGCCAGAACCGCCCGGGTGCCGGCGAGGCGCCGACGCTCGCGGCCTTCGAGGCGGCGCTCACCGCCAAGTATGCGAGCCGGCTGGGCGATGACGAGCCGAACGACCTGGAAAAGCGCACGATCCACCTCCTGGTCACCGGCCTTCCCGGCGCCGATCAGCCGGATGCCGGTCACCTCACCAGCGGGTCGCCGTCCGACGGCGCCGCCTCCCCCCGTCCCGCCGGACTCGTCGCCGAGCTGATCGAGGCGCGCGCTGCGGCCTTGCTCGACGCGGCCTTGGATGGCTCGAGCGCCAACGTCGCCGCGGCCCCCGCCGACGGCGCCGCCGGGCTCGCGCTCGCCGACGGTGGCCCGGTCGAGCTGGCCCGCGGTAGCCTCGGGGCCGCGCGCGTTCCGGTCGGCACGATGACCTTCTCGGTGAAGCTGTCCGCGACCGCCAAACCCGTCGACACCCTCTCCGTCCGCGTGGAGGCCGCCGCCGGAAAAGTCTGCCCCCTCGCCCTGAGGGGCGTGAGCCGCGTGTTGAGCTTGCGCGACGGCGTCGAGGTCGATATCCCTGTCGTCCAGGATCCGTCCCGCCCCGGAACCTTTGGCATCAACGCCGGCAATGCCGTGCGCCCGACGAAAGCCTCGGTGCGCGTCCGCCGCCGCTCGGCGACGCCCGCCGACGGCGACTGCCTGATCATCGTCGAAGGGCGCTCGACCTCGGCCGCCCAGCCGGCCAAGGACTCGCCCCGCGACACCAAAATGAAGGCGTTGATGGCGACGCGCTCGCACCGCGTCTGGCACTTTCTCTGGCATGGCATCCGCGGCGCATGGCCGTCCATGTCGGCCGCCGAGCGCAAGCAGGTCAAAGACAAGCTCGGCGCCGAATGGACGCGCGACGCCCGCGAGACCGAGTCCCACCCGCTGGCCGACAAAGGCGAGGAGTTCCTCCACATGCACCGCGGCATGCTCGCCGCCGTGAAAGGCGTCCTCGGCGCCGAAATGTACGAAGCCTGGAAAGAGCCACCTCCGCCCGGCAGCCAGGAGTTTCCGCTGCCGAACGGCAATTCGCGGGCGAGCGACGACGAGTACAGCCAGCGGATCCTGCCCCTCCACAGGCAGGCCATCGACCCGCAGTTCCTGCGGTCGCGCACGCTCGGCGACTATGGGCTGTGGCTGGAGTCAGGGCCCCACAATGCGCTGCACATGCGCTTCGCCGACGACCGGAAGGCGGGGCTTGAAAGCGTGACGGACTTTTTCCAGGCGCCGCGCCCTGAGTGGGACACCCCCAACGCCGACTACCTCGGCTCGACGTACTCGTCCCACGTCAATCCGCTCTTTTACCGCCTGCACGGCTACGTCGATGCCCGCATCGACGACTGGCTCGCTGCAAACGGTTACAACCGGGTCGCCGAGCGCTGCGCCGGCGCGCCGCGCTGCTATCCGTGGAAGCGGATCTGGGACGGCCGCGCGCCGAATCACGCCGGCATGGGCCTGGCGCTCGCCGATCAGGCCGACCACGCGGCGCACAACGGCGCAGACCGCGAGCGCTTCGACGGCCTGCCGCGGTCGCTCCAGCGCCTCATCCAGGAAAGCTCGACGCTCGTCTTTCAGCCCGAATGATCACCTGGCGGCGGCGCACGGCGTGCTCACGACCAGGATCTCGCCATGCTCAGGACTGCGGCGTCGAGGCGGTGGAAACCGTTCGGCACGATCATTACCTCCGGCTCGCCCAAGGACTCGAGTTTTTTCATGCCGGCACCGTCGAGTGCGATGGCGCTATGGAGGAGAAGGCCGCCGCCCGGACGCCTTGCCCCGATAGACCTCTTGTACGAGCCTTGGCCGGTGCATCAGGTGGGTTAGAACGCGAATGCGGCTTTGGTCGCCCAAAACGCGAAAGCGGCTCATCGCGCCGCTCGCGCTGGCCTTCCTGCACCTCGCTGCCTGCGGCAAGCCGGCGGAGGAGGCGGGCCATCCAAGGTCGAAAGCTGTCAGCCTAACCATCTCCGGTCCGGGCGGCGCCAAACGACGCAACGGAACTGAAAGCGAAGGCTACTGGAAAAACGGTGTTTGGAAGGCGCTGCCGACGCCGCACGGACTGCAGCTCAGATTCGACTACGGGGCTGCTGGCAAATACTTGAGCGTAACGGACACCGGCGTTTATTTGCTCGGGGCCTACGGGCTCAAAGTCGACCCCGGCGTCAACACCACCACCGTACTTTCCATGAAATCCATTCCAACCGAATTGAAGGGGAAGCGACGAACGCCGTGAGCGGTTCGGCGGCGCCGAGGCATGCAGGTGGCAAGCCACAAGGTCCCGCCTCGGTCGTGGGTCAGCGGGCCGAACTCCCCCGGTGCGAATTCCGGGGCTTGCGCCTCGGGGAGGTGCCCCCAACGATTTGCGCCCTCTCGCGGCAGTCAGGCGATGCCCGCCGCAAGCTGCGTGGCAGGGCGAGGATCAGCGTTCCGAGCGTACCCCCCGGCGCGGGGAGGAGGCGGCAATCGCCGCAGGATGTCCCGGACCGTTGACGATGCGTGGCTCAGCTACCAATAGGCCTCATCGGCGGCGGCGGTCGGGTCATGGGGCGCGGCCAGCCCGGCGGCCTTTGCCGCATAGGCCGAGCCGCGCGCATGGGCCGCCATGTGGGCCACGCTCGCCGCCTGACCTGCGGCACGGGCCCCGGCGACGGCGGCCGGGTCGCGGACCTCCCGAGCTGCCGCATGGGCCCGGGCCGCCAGGGCGCGGACCTTGCCGATCTGCATTTCACCACGGGCAAAGGCTGGTAGACCGTCGATGGCTTCACGCGGGCGGGTGTCGTTCGGCGCCCGCGCCTCGAAGAGCGTCAGCGTCCGCACGGCGCCGTCGGCGGCCCACCCGGCCAGCCCCCGCCGGTCGTCCTCGCTCAGCGCCAAAGTACCCGGCGGCTCGGCTCCCAGGCTCGATATGGTCCGAAGCCTGGCGGTTTTCGCTGTACGCTCGTCGGTGGCTGGGGCGCCGCCGCGAGCCCTCATGCTATACGTTGTTCTTCGTCATGAGGGAGGGGGCCCATGCCTCGAGCAACCGCCAAAAGTCTTGATGCCATCGGGCCCGCTTCAAAATCCTGTTTGCGCGGGGGTTTTCCCCTTGGGCCCCGGGTCCGGGGGCATTGGTCGTGAAAAACCCACGACATCGCATCCTCATCATCAACGGCCATCCGGACGCGGAAAGCTTTGGCTTCGCGCTCCATGCCGCATACAAGAGAGGCGTCCTCCGCTCGGGGGCCGAGGTGCGCGATCTCGTGATCCGCGACCTGAATTTCAGCCCCGACCTTCAGTTCGGCTATCGAAAGCGGACCGAGCTCGAGCCCGACCTGCTCGCGGCGCAAGAGTCGCTCCATTGGGCCGAGCACATCGTCGTGATCCATCCCGTTTGGTGGGGCTCGTGGCCGGCCGTCATGAAGGGTTTTTTCGACCGGGTCCTCCTCCCGGGGTTTTTCTTCCGCAAGATCCCGGGCGCCGCGCTGCGCTGGGAGAAGCTCTTGACCGGACGCTCTGCCCGGATCATCTATACGCTCGATACGCCGCGACTCTTTTGGTGGCTCACCGGACGCCCGGCATATAACGCGCTCAAATGGATCACGCTCGGTTACTGCGGCGTCGCCCCGATCCGGGGGACGGCGATCGGCATCGTGCGGCTGTCGTCGCCTGAACGGCGCCGGAAGTGGCTCGCCAAGGTCGAGAGGCTCGGCGCGAAACGGGCGTAACGCCAGCGCCCGCCGGGGGCTCAGGTATGACGACGCCGGCGAGGGCGCCGTGCAACTGGGCCAGCGGCCAATTCCGGGGATCAAGGTATTCCCCGGGGCGAACCCGATGGAAGAGAACGATGATCTATTTTCGAAGGGGGGCATTTGCCATCAAGTCGGGGTACCCCTCCGCTTATGACGCCCCCCCCTTGGCCCGCCGCGCCGGGGCCGTTTCGGCCGCATTCTGGTCGTTCGAGGCCTAGACGGGAGTCGAGCACGCAGTTTGGCTGAAAGCCTGCGGGTTTAGGGCGAATTTGGGCGCGCCTCCTCCGCGGCTGGCTCCTGTTGGAGGTTTTATTCAGTCGTCGTCCAGCGGACTTTGGTCGATGTCAGGGTCAAACAGACCTTGGCACCGGCGCGGCGGCCCGCGCCGGGGGAGGAGGGCGTTTAGGCCGAGGCCCGCAAGGATTGCCGCCACCAGGAGCCGGTCCGTGACGATCTCGCAGTTCTCGGGATGCAGTTTTCCGCCGCAGGCTTTGCATTGCGTGACGTCGATCTTGAACACCCGCTTGAGCAGCCGCGACCAGGTCATTCTTTGCGGTGCTTGGCCGTCAGGCGAAGCCACAAAGCCCTTCTTGACCTCAGGGCGCAGGATGATCTGGCGGCGCCATTTGCTATGGGATGCCAAAATGGCGAAATAACGGCTGGCATGCCTGTCAAGGCGGCGGAATCAGGGAGACGAGCTTTTCGATCATTTCCGGCGCCGACAT
>JAYVWD010000474.1:0-5380 GCA_043786345.1 Pseudomonadota bacterium | reverse complement strand
TTAGACTGCGGAGCTCGCTGCAGAGCGCCTCGGCCCGCGCGGCGAAATCGCCGGCATTCTGGCTGCGGCTCAGCGCCTCGAGTGTCACGAGATGCGCCGCGAAACGGTCGTGGAGCGTGGGGTCCTGCCGCAGTCCTTCGCAATGACGCGCATTTTTGATTAGCTCGCGCACGGCGGCCGCCGCCGCCGGCGCACGGGCCGCGAGCAAGACTTGGAACCGCGCAAGGTCGCGCATCATGGATTCGATCTTTGCACGGCGAACCTGCGCCTCGACATGAGTTCCGACGTGGGCGACGCGCGAGACACGCAGGATAACCATGACGGCGGTGGCGAGCAAAAACTCGGCGCCGACCGTCACGTAGTATGTCGACAGAGCGACGCCGGATGGGACGAGGAACCACTGGTAGGCAACCGCTGTCATGACGTTCGAGACACTATATGACGAAACGACGATGGCATCCGCCGCCGCGACGACCAAGTCCTCCGTCGAGGCTTGCCGGACGGACGACGTCGCGGTCAACCCGCCGAAGAACAGCATCTCCTGCCCGGCGATCAGCCAGGCGGTAAACGAAAATCCGACTTCGCGGGTCGCCGCGTCGGTCAGCCAGAAAAGGAGAAACAAGGTCGCGGCCGCGATCAGCGCCCCCCCTAGCAAAAGCGCCGCGGCTCCCACCCGACCGGTTCGAGCCGGCGTGACGCCCTGATTCATAGTTTTTGCCCGCAGCCGTTGCAAAAGCGGCTTCCTGTTTGGAGCGATTGTTTGCAGGCCGGACACGCGGCCGGGATTTCTTAGGGTTTTCCGAGCCTTGAGATTTCGGAACGGCTGCGCTAGGCTCGCGGGATCGGCGCTTACTCCCAAAGATTGAGACGTGATGCATCCTTTCGAGGACGCCCCGGGCTACGCGGGCCTTCGCTTCGCCGCGCTCACGGAGCCCAGTCCGGAAGAGAACTGGCGCGCGCCGCGGCGCAAGCAGCGGCGACGCTAAGCTTCGACCACTTGTCCATATGAACACCGGCGCGAGCGCCCCCGCGAATCTCGAGGCGCTGATCGCTTCGGCCGAGCGCGGCGTCTATGTGGCGGACACGTGGTATTTGCGCATGGTCGCGGAGATGGAAGGCGCGATCACTGGAATGACGCGCGACGGCGTGTACGAGATCAAGGACGGGAAGCTGTCGTGCGCCTTGCTGAACATGCGGTGGCACGAGAATCCGTTTCGGGTTTTACTGGCGACGGATGCGGCGACGCAGGAGCAGCTCTTGCTCGGGCGAACGCGATTGTCCGGGAAGAGCCGCATGGCGAGCTTGACGGCAACGCCGGCCGTTCGCGTCGGCGGGTTTCATTTTTCGAGCGTGACGAAGTTCTGAGGCGCGCCGAGGCCTTTGCCGAGTCGAACGGTTCGACCTGAAAATGCCGATTCGTGGCGGGGTCTTCGGTCTCGGAGCGCCGTCGGTGGGCGGCGTATGGCGTCGCATCGCCCGCTAGACGTCTGATCAGCAAAGCCAAATCGTCGATCACCGCGTCGCGGAACCGGTCTCCGCCGGCGAGCGCATGGCGGAAATCATGAGCTTTTCCGGCGAGGTGCTCGTGGCATCGATCTTGCTTTGACGTCTTCGACACGCAATCACCGGGAGAACATCATGCAGCGCACTCCGTTTTCGGCCTCGGTCTGCTTGGCGATCGCGAGCTTCACGCTCCAGTCCTGCGGCGGCACCAAATTCGCGGCGGGGCAGAAATCCTCCACGGAACAAGACCGCCCGCACGTCACCACCGAAAGCGGCGCGAACGTCGGCGACGACGACGACAGCCGCGGCAAGGGCGGCGGCACTGAGACTGCCGACCCAAAGGTCCCGACGGTCGACGCGACCGGCGACCAGGCCTCGTCGCCCGGTAAGGACCCGGTCGTGAGCTCCAGCTCGGGGACTGGTACGACGACCGGGGGCGCTTCGAGCGTCGACCCGGTGGACCCGGTGGACCCAGTGGTCCCTGTCGACCCTCTGGTTCTGGTGAATACGACGAGCTCCGAGAGCAGCGCGCCCGAAGACATCATCTCCTCCGATCTTGCGGTCTCGAAGTACCGGTTCCTGATCCCTCGCAAGCTGACCGCGTTTTATAAGAAGTTTCAAGGCTCGACGAACTTTTACGGCAAAGTGCAGGGCGACGGCCCAGACTCTGGAGCGTTCACGCAAATCAAATGTCCGGGCGGAGCGCCGTCGGGATCCGGCACTGCGGTCGTGACGTTCATGATCTTGGTGAAGGGAACCTGGACCAAATTTCATCTCGGTGACGCGGTCCCCGTCGATCCGGCCCAGCCGATCTACGCGAAACTCGGTTTCGACACCCACATGACCGGCGGGGGCGACGACAACCACTTCACCGCCGACGCGAACATCGACATCCGCTCGTATTTCGGGCCGCACCCGACCTATCCGAACGTCTCGATCGGAATCTCGACCCCAGGCTCCCCCGGCAGCTGGCGCGTCGGTATCGGTCGCGGCAAGGACGGTTCGCGTCATCCGCCCACGCCGGACAATACCTATATGTCTCCGGCACCGGATTGCGGCTGAGTTGGCGCGATTCTACGAGCGTGGCGACGAGCTAGGGTCGCGGAGCATCTGTTGCAAGTCGGCGCCATCGCTGATTTGTGATTCCATCTCGCTGCCGCAGGCAGCGCAGGTTTGGGTCGACAGGCCCTTGGTCCGCACCTCGTCGCCGACCAGACTCACCTGCGTGGTCGTGCGGCAAGTATGGCAGCGGTAGACGGAGGCGAATGATTCGACCCGCCCTTTGCCGACGATGCCGGGCACCATGAGCGCGAAGCCCATGAACGAGGCGGGGCACTCGGCGAACGTCATCGTGTGCTTCAACTCGATGCCGCGGATGAAAGTCAGCCACTCGCGGATGCCGATCGAATTCACGTGCGTGACGCCGCGCATGTCGAAGCGGATCCTCGCGGGCTTGTTCGGGAGCCGGCCAGAGACTTCGTTCAAGGTCAGCTGCACGCCTTCGGTCATGGCGCCCTCGAAGCTCACCGCGATGCCTTCGGGCTTGATTTCGAACGTATGTTTCACGGCGAGCCTCCCCCCACCTGATCGGCACGGCCGGCGCCGAGATCAGATATCCCCGTGAAGACGAACGACGCATGCGCGCCTAAATGGCCGATTCGGCAAGGAACGTCGGCCTTTATGGAGTTTCGTCCACGTCAAGAAACGCTTGCGAGGCGCCGATCCCTCATCGAAGGGGGCGCCACCTGAAGCCGCGAATGCCATGGAGCGAAACGCTGATCATCCTCGAGCGCCAGACCGTGGCCGAGGCGATCGAGACGAGCAATGTGCCGGGGTATCCGCGCGCAAGGCTCGAGTTCGCATTGCAACGCGTCGAGGAGGCCGGCCGGGATGATGCGCCAATCGGACGCCTTCACGCGTTTCTCTTCGCGTTGGCGGCGCTCGAGCAGCATGCCGAGCAAGGCGGCCTCACTGCGGCGGAGACGCGCCGTCTCGCAGCCGCCGGCCTTTCGATCCTGCGCCTCATGCGGATCGATCCCGAGTCCTCAAAGCTCGCCTTTCTACACGCCGACATGCACCGCGTGATGGGCCGCATCCATCAAGGCGAAGGTAGAAGCTGGGCCGCGAGCTGGGAGCTCTGGCTCGCCGGTAACGTGACGAGCGCCCAAAAGGGCGATCTGAGCGCCAACGACCTGCACGCGAAGGGCATCTCCGCATTGCGCCGCGGCCACACCGAGCTGGCGCTCGCACATTTCGACCTCGCCTCCAATCAAAGCGCCAGCCACGAAACGCTCGCGCGCATCGCCTGCGGCAAGGCGCGCTGCCTGCGCTTTTTCGGGGAGCACGTGGAGGCTCGCGCCATCCTGATTGCGGGCGCCAAGCTCTATGGGATCGAGCCGGCGCGGAAAGACGAAATCGCTTGGGAGCTCCTACGCCTCGACGCCTTCACCCAAGAGCCGAATGCCGGCGTGATGCTCGACGCCGTTGCGACGGGCGGGCCGCACTTCGTCGCCGAGCGCATCATCGAAGCCAGCTTGGTGGCGATGGCGGCCCCGTCGAAGCGCTGGCTCGGGCAGCTGCGCTCGATGCGGCGCTTGAGCCGCTACAAGGAGCTCGGCCTCGGTCGCCAGGGGCCGCTGCATCGCGCCGCGCTCGCGCTCGAAGCGGCGCAAGATGCCAGCATCCCGATCGGCGTCCGGATCGACGGCATCGGCACGACGCTCGCGGAAGTCGACGCGGTCCCGACTCTCGAGTTCGAGCTGCTCGTGCGCGCCGCGATCACGCGTTGGCTGTCGCGAAACCAGCAGTATCCGCTCGCCGAGCTCGTGCTCAGCGAGTATCGTGGTCTCTCGCTCAAAGCGACGAACGGTCGTCGCGCGGACGCCATCGGCATTCTTGACGACCTCGCGGCGCGGGACTGGCTCCTCGCCCGGAAAAAGCCCGGCGCAGCCTAAATCCCCTGAGGAATTTCTAGGCGATCGCGCTGCACGCCGCAATTGTTGGCGTCCGACCTAACCGGGATCGCGTGGCAAACGCCGAATCCGAGAGGTTCGCAGGCGTCGCAAGCACGGGAAAACGGTCGCACTCCGGGCGAAGCACCAGCTGGTGATTCCGTCTGCGCAAGGCACGCGCCCCCGGACCGACCGTGCGGCGCCGAAGCGACCCGGCTCGTCGCCACGCTCTCGACGAGACCGCCGCGGAGCCCGCGCCCCATTGCGCGTCCCACGCAGCATGGGCCTGATTCGACGTCCATTTTCGCGCCCCCTGGCCCTGCACCGTGATCGACTCGGCGTCGGAGCGCGCCCGAGGTCGTCGGCATGGTCGTCAAACCCTTGAATTGCAAAGGCATCTTCTAGATCCCCGGGCGGCGCCCGGTGGCCCGCGTCGGCCCACCCATAGTCGTAACATCTCAATTTTAAAGCCGGTTTAAGATTCTGTCCGCTGGGCACGATCCCTGCTTTGAGTCGAACATCGCCGCGATGCGGCAACAACCGGGAAGGGTCGAAACCATGGAAATCAAGATCAAGGCGTTCACCGCAGTCCTGATCGGCGCACTCCTCGCCAGCTCGGCGTCGAGCTGCTCGGAGTCGAGCTTCTCGAGTAACGAGGCGAAATCGTCGACCGGGCGCCACGCCGCGACCAAAGTCGTCTCGAAAGACGAGCCGGTAAAAAAATTAACCGACGACCGAAAAAAGGCGTCGAAAGGCCCCGAAACTGGCGAAGGCAACGTCAAGACCGATCCGATCGCGGTGACCTGCACGCTCGAGCTCAGCTCCTCGGTCATTCGCAGGGGTGACACGTTCGTCCTGCATTACGAGACGACCGGCGCGCCGAAAGAAGTGATGCTGAACGGCGAAGCCATGAAGGATCTCGTCCG
>JAYVWD010000473.1:0-3227 GCA_043786345.1 Pseudomonadota bacterium | reverse complement strand
CCCCCCCAGGCGCGCGACCGCGGGTTTGACAAGGGAGCCGCCGGACTAGTATCGCCTCTCCACCCGCAACAACCTGGGAGGCCGCGATGCTTCGTTTCTGCGTCGTCATTCTATCGATCCTCACCGGCATGCCGGCGGTCCCCGCCCGCGCCGATGTCGCCACCGACGAGTATCGGGACGGTCCCGTCTCGCTCTATTACGCCGATGGCGGCCGAATCGTCCGCAGCCTTTGCCAGGACGGTGGCTTCTTCGACCGCGCCCGCTGCACCGACTGGCCGCAAGACGTCGGCGCCGCGGCCCTCATCAAGCTCACGACGGAGGGCGCCGGCGACGGCGTCGACGGCCGTGAGCAGCAGCTGAGCGACCTGCACGTCGCCATCGCCCGCATCGACCAGAAGCTCCTCGAGCTCCTGTCGACGGCGCCGCAGCCGACCCCGGACATGGCACAGGCCTGGCGCGCCCTGGAAACGCAGGTTGCGGCACAGGACGGCGTCATCGCCGACTTGAACGACCAGCTCGCCCGCATCGATCAGCAGCTCGCCCACGGCGACGACGCGGAGCTGCGGGCCCAGCGCCTCATCACCGAGGCGGCGCGGAATGCGGCGCTCACCGCCCGCGACGCGCTGAAAGAGCGGCTCGACCAGGCGCGCTTCGACTACGTCAACTCGCTCGGCGCCGCGGCGAGCGACACGACGTTTCAAGGGCTCGTCCAGCAGCGGGCGGAAAAGCGTGTGTTGGCCGACAAGGCGCGGGCGGCGCTGGCCGCGCTGATCGAGCGGCAGGCGGCCGCGCAGCGGCTCGTCTCCATGCTCCGCGAGGAGCAGACGACCTACGAGCTCCGCAACGGTTCGGCCGCCTTTCCCGGCGAGCTGAAATGGACGGAGCCCCTGCGCAAGGCCTTCGACCGGATCATCGTCCTCGAGGCGCAGGACGCCGCGGCGGCGCTCGAAGCCCGGAAGGTCGCGTACGACGCGGCCTTCGTCCGGCCGCTGTTCGCGGCCGCCAGAAAACGCACCTGGAGCCGCTGCCATGCCGAAAACGGCTTGCCGGCTTGCGCCGCGGACTTGAGCCTCTACTTCAGGCCGTCCTCCGTCGAGCCCATCGACAGCCGCAGCGTCGTCGGCATCACGTTCGACAGCCCGATGCGCCGCGTGGGGTCCTTCAACCTCGACCAGAAGCTCCAGAACGACGCGCCGTGCTCGATCGCGGCAAAGGCGGGCGGCGCGCTCCGCTACGAGTGCGACGGCGGCGACATGTCCAATTACAACGTGCACGCGGGGCCGCGCGAATGGGAGTACCGCATCCGGACCTCCCTGGAAGGCCCCGATACCGCCCACGTCACGTACCGGGAAGACTGGTGGGCGGAGGGCGCCATGCACGCCTATGACTGCGCGATGGCCTGCACGCTCGACCCTTAAGGCTGCGCTTTCACCCCAATGCGGAAGGGCGCCTTCGGGGATACCGTGGCCATTGGGTTCGGCGAGGTCGGGAGCATCTGCTACGACGACGAGACCTACTGAGGCCCCTGGCGTTCCGGCTCGATGCAATCGAGAAACCCGCTATGGGGCGAGGGTTTCCAACAGCTGAGCTCGTGGCCGCGGAACACGAGCCGCCCCAGCTGGCTCGCATTGAACGTGATCGTCGTCGTCTCGTGGCCCGCGCAGCGGAGCGTCGTCTCACGCGCCTCGGCGGCGACCAGGCTGCAGTCGGCCTCCTCGACCGGCGCGTCGGCCATTCCGTAGTGGACGACCAGGCGGAAGGCGGTGCCCGACAGCTTCACCACCTTGGCCTCGTAGCGGTCGGTCCGGCCGTCGAGCTCGGCGCGGGCGTCGACGACCCGGTGAACATAGAGGTCGTTGGTCACGCGGTCGAGCCCGACCAGGACGTCGTGGTGCGGGCTGATCGCCGCGTTGTAGACGGTCTGGAAGATCGACCTGGTGAGCGACCGCGTGCTCCTGATTCCGCAGTCCGTCTCGGCGGCCGGTTTCTTCACCGACATCGCCGAATGCGGGATCGTCGATTGGAAGGTGGGCATCGCGCGCGACGTAAGCGGGCGCAACTGCCACGAGACCGGGCCGACCGACGGGCCCTGGTATACGCAGGGCTCGGCGAAGAGCTACGAGGTCGTCGCCACGTTGCCCGACCGCATCCTCGGCGCGTACCTGGAAGACGACCACGACTTCAACGGCTCCTCGCCCAGCCGGCGGCCGCGGGCGTTTTTACCGTATCAGTACCTGCGTCAGACGCCCTAAGCCGCCAACGGGCCTCGTAAATGACAACCGGGCGGTAAGTAGCCACGTCGTCCCGCTACCCGCCGTCGTCATGACCGCGGGGCAGGTGAAAGGCGCCTACTTCGAGGGGCCTCGCGACGTCCGGGACGATGGGGGCAAGGTCGCGGTCCTGTGGGCGGAGCACTTCGACGGCCGGCTCTATGGCGGGGCGCCGATGCCCCGTCAGTGACCAGCGGCCCGTATCGCCTGGCCGCGGCTATCGAGCGCGGTAAGAAAGGCCGCGTAACTCCAGGTCAGATCGCGGGCGCTGCTCATCTTGCCGGTCGTCCGGTTGATCTGCTCGGAGAGTTGGCCGTCGGCCTCCGTCTGATGCCGCACCCGCCGGAGGTAGGCGTCGCCGTCCGCGAGCAAGGCCGAAAGGATCGCCGCCAAGGGCGCCTTGCCGAGGGTCAGCGTCGTGCCTTTCTCCAAAGGCAATCCTTGCAGCGGAAGGCGCGCATAGAACGCAAGGTTTCGCGGCGTCAGGTCGAGCCGCCCCGTCCGCGCCAGGTCGACGGCCAGGCGATAGTCCAGCTCCGCCATCGCCAGGGTGAGGAGGACCCACGGGTGTCCCATGGTGTTCAGGCCGCCGTCATAGCGGTCCTCCGGATAGCGGCCGATCGCGGCGTTGAGGGGCTCGCCGCTCTGGTCCACCGCGTCATGGTTGATCGGGTAAAGCTGGTCGAAGGCGTCCCGCAGGTGCGTCGCCGTCGCCAGGACGCGGTCGTCGGACGGGCCGAACAGCCGGTCGTCCCCGAGCGCATGGAGGGACGCCAGGACGATGCCGGAATCGAGGTTCGTCTCCTTGTAGTCGCAGCCCCCGTCCCGCTCCATCGTCTCGAGCAGGTAGCCGTCCTTCTCGCTCCAGTGCTGTTGGAGGGCTCCTTCGAGCCGTGCGGCCTCGCTCTGGTAGCGGCTCGCCGAAACGAGGTCGCCCCGCCGGCTGGCCTCGTCGGC
>JAYVWD010000472.1:0-5273 GCA_043786345.1 Pseudomonadota bacterium | reverse complement strand
ACGGCGGTGGCGCGGATCGGGTTTCACAAAGAGTTTTGAAGGCCTTGCGCCTTGCGCCCGGGGCTCTGCCCCGTACCCCGTCATGCACCCGGGGTAACGGGGCTGCGCCCTGGGTGCAAGGCGCATGTCGCCTGTCGCATGCCGCATGGCCCCCCTCACTCCCTCTCATTCCCCCTCTTGAAATTCCCCGTCACCTTCGCCAACACCAGCTGAACAGCCCTCGCCGACTCCGCCCCTTCGACCCCCGCAAGAATTACGGCGGCCCTGTGGCCGCCGTAACTTCTTACATGTTTCCCGTTCCAGTACACGAGCAGCCCGCCGTCGCGCGTCGTCCGGTACGAGAACGCTTCGCCTTCAGTCTTCATGCCGCATGATCTCGCTCCGGCACGACCACGACAGCCGCCGTTTCAATACCTCTTGGCGACGGCTGACCGCCGCCGAGAAACCGGCTCATGACTTCTCTGACCAACTGCCGGAAGCTGTTCCCGGGCCGCGCTTCGCGGCTGGCGTGGCGCTTCGCGTCGCCCCGGCCGACGGTTCCCGCGAGCCGCTCTTCGCGCTGGCGCCGCAGCAGCTCCTGGTTTTGGACGCGTTCGTTTAAATTCAACATGGGGGAGTCTCCTTTATCGGCGGGCCGTCGTTCGGCCCGCCTCGTCACTAGAGCAACCGCCGTACCAGGATCGAAACACCGGAATCACGCCGCTTTTTCGCGCCCGGCCCGCGCCAGGCCGGCCGGCGTCGGGCCGGGCGTCCGGACCTAGGCCGCGCGGCGTACCGGCGTCAGCCGCGTTCGGAAAGCCGCCCGCTCGTCATGACGAAGAGGGCGCGCAGGACGACCCGCCACTGCCGCCGGAGCCGCGCCGCCCGGTAGGCGACGATGCGGCGGGCGCGGCGCCAATCCGTGCGCGTGGCCCGGCGCCGCCCGCCGTACCCGGCTTCCGCGAGGAGGAGGGTGAGGGCGAGCGCCTCCGTCTGCTGGCGGGCTCGCAAAGCGATGAGCAGGTGATGCTCGTAAGGGGACGGCATGACGAACCTCCAGGATGGGGGAATTCTGGAGGCTTCAAAGCACCCGGCGTGCCGTCTTTTTAGTTAATGATTTCAATGAGGAAGCTGCGTCGTGGACGGTGCAACCGGCCGGTCGGGAGCCGCGTGGCCCGCGCCCGGCCAGAGTGGCTGGGTTCCTCAGTTCTGGAACTTGCCCGCGGCGACGCACAGGATCGAGATGCCGTCGTACTCGTTGACCGTGAAGTCCTTCGCGATGCAGCAGTCGCCGAACCATTGGAAGACGTTGCCGTTGCCCGCGCTCGGCTGGATCAGCCGCGACGTCAGCATGATGCCGCCGCCCGGGCTGCCGCCCCTTTGCCCGCTCAACACCCGGATATGACGGGTTTTTTGCGCCGCCCTAAGTGCTTCTCTTAATCGTTCCGCTGGATTAGACTCCAGGCCTCGCGAAATTGGAGTACCCAGATCCCATGGCCAAGGCCACCCTCCATGACTTCGAGCCGTCCGAGCTCCGGAAGTACACGCCACGGAACAAGATCCGTTTCGTGACGGCGACGGCCCTCTTCGACGGACACGACGCCAGCATCAACATCATGCGGCGCATGCTCCAGGCGCGCGGCGCCGAAGTCATCCACCTCGGCCACAACCGCTCGGCGCTCGACATCGTGAACGCCGCGATCCAGGAGGACGTGCAGGGCGTCGCCATTTCGAGCTATCAGGGCGGCCACAACGAGTTCTTTAAATATGTCCGGGACCTCCTCGACGAGCGCGGCGCGCACGATGTCAAGATCTTCGGGGGCGGCGGCGGCGTCATCGTCCCGCGCGAGATCCAGGAGCTCGAGGCCCACGGCATCACCAAGATCTATACGCCCGAGGACGGCCAGCGGTTCGGCCTCGACGGCATGATCGGGCACATGCTCCGCGAGACCGATTTCAAGTACGAGGTCTGGGACGAGCGCCAGACGCTCCAGGCGACCCGGCTCGCCCGCGCCCTGACGTTGCTGGAAAACCAGGTGTTTCCGGCCGAGCAGATCATGGCGCAAATCGCCGACCCGAAGAAGCGCTACGAAAACATCCCGGTCATCGGCATCACGGGCACCGGCGGGGCGGGCAAGAGCTCGCTCACCGACGAGCTGATCATGCGCTTTCTTTGGGACTTCCCCGACGTGCGCATCGGCATGCTCTGCATCGATCCGTCGAAGAAGAAGACGGGCGGCGCGCTGCTCGGCGACCGCATCCGCGTCAACTCCGCGGCCGACGAGCGGGTCTTCATCCGGAGCTTCGCGACGCGCGGCTCGGGGCGCGAGATCGCCGGGGCGACCGCGGCGGCGATCAAGCTGATGCGCTCGCAGGACTTCGACTTCATCATCGTCGAGACGAGCGGGATCGGGCAGGGCGACACGGGGATCGTCGACGTGGCGGACCTGTCGCTTTACGTGATGACGTCCGAGTTCGGGGCGCAGACGCAACTCGAGAAGATCGACATGCTCGACTTCGCCGACCTGATCGCCGTCAACAAATTCGAGCGGGCGCAGGCCCCGGATGCCTTGCGCGACGTCCGCACGCAGCTGCGCCGGACCCGCTTCAAGGGCCAGCGCGTCCCGGACGACCAGTACCCGGTGTTCGGGACGATCGCGAGCCGCTTCGCCGACGACGGGACGAACGGCCTCTACCGGGCGCTCGCCGAAAAGCTGTCCGAAAAGGTCGAAGGTCGCAAGTACGTGGCGAAGCCGACGCGCAAATACGCGCTCGAGTCGTCGAACCGTGAGGCCCTGATCCCCGCGGACCGTGTCCCCTATCTCGCCGAGATCGCCAACGCGGTCCGCGGTTATCATCAGCGCTCGGAAGAGCAGGTTGCGGCGGCGTTTACGGCAGAATCTCTCGCCGTCGCCGCGAAATACAAGGAGGCCAAAGGAGCCCATGATCAAGCACAGGCGCTCGAAGTTGAAGCGGAAGCCGAGTGGAAAAAAGTGGACCGTGCGGCGCGTGATCGCCTCGAAAATTGGGGTCAAATCCGCCAGGCTTATCTGGCGGACGAATATACCTACAAAGTTCGCGATCAAGAGGTCAAAGTCAAAGCGGCCTTCGAGTCTCTTTCGCATCAAAAACTCCCAAAAGTTGCGCTTCCGCATTACGCGAGCAAGGCAGACACTCTTCGTTATCTTCTGAAAGAGAACGTGCCCGGCGAGTTCCCCTACACCGCGGGCGTGTTCCCGTTCCGGCGCGAGGGCGAGGACCCGAAGCGGCAGTTCGCCGGCGAAGGCGGCCCGGGCCGCACCAACGCGCGCTTCCACTACCTGTCGAAGGGCGACGAGGCGAAGCGGCTCTCCACCGCTTTCGACAGCGTCACGCTCTACGGCGCCGAGCCGCACAGGCGGCCGGACATCTACGGCAAGATCGGCGAGTCCGGCGTCTCGATCGCGACCCTGGACGACATGAAGCTCCTCTATTCGGGCTTCGACCTGTGCTCGCCGAAGGCGTCCGTCAGCATGACGATCAACGGCCCGGCGCCGATCATCCTCGCGATGTTCCTCAATACCGCGGTGGACCAGCAGGTCGAAAAATTCGGCAAGGACAAGGGCCGCGCCCCCGCCCCTGACGAGCACAAGAAAATCTACGACGACACCTTAGGGCTCGTCCGCGGCACCGTCCAGGCCGACATTCTGAAAGAGGACCAGGCGCAGAACACCTGCATCTTCTCGACCGAGTGCGCCCTCAAGATGATGGGCGACATCCAGCAGTACTTCATCGAGAAGAAGGTCCGGAACTACTACTCGGTCTCGATCTCTGGCTACCACATCGCCGAAGCCGGCGCGAACCCGATCAGCCAGCTGGCGTTCACCCTCGCCAACGGCTTCACCTACGTCGAGTACTACCGCGCCCGCGGGATGCGGGTGGACGATTACGCCCCCAACCTGAGCTTCTTCTTCTCGAACGGCCTGGACCCCGAGTACGCGGTCCTCGGCCGCGTCGCGCGCCGGATCTGGGCGATCGCGATGCGCGACGTCTACAAGGCGAGCGAGCGCTCGCAGAAGCTCAAATACCACATCCAGACCTCGGGCCGCTCGCTGCACTCCCAGGAGATGGACTTCAACGACATCCGGACGACGCTCCAAGCCCTGCTCGCGCTCTACGACAACTGCAACTCGCTCCATACCAACGCCTACGACGAGGCGATCACCACGCCGACCGAGGACAGCGTCCGCCGGGCGATGGCGATCCAGATGATCATCAATAAGGAGTTCGGCCCGAACGGCTGCCAGAACGTGAACCAGGGGTCCTACTTCGTGGACCACCTCACCGACCTGGTGGAAGACGCCGTTCTCACGGAGTTCGAGAGCCTGTCGCGGCGCGGCGGCGTGCTCGGCGCGATGGAGACTCAGTATCAGCGCTCGAAGATCCAGGAAGAAAGCCTCCATTATGAGCACCTGAAGCACACGGGCGAGCTGCCGATCATCGGGGTCAACACCTATATCAACCCGAAGCTTCTGGCGGCAGACTACGTCCGGCCGGAGATCGAGCTCATTCGCGCCTCCTACGACGAGAAGGACGAGCAGCTCGCCCGCCTCGACGCCTTCAAGGGGCGCCACGCCGCGGACCGCGACAAGGCCCTCGCGGACCTGGCGCGCGCGGTGATGGAAGGGCGCAACATCTTCGCCGAGCTCATGCACACGGTGCGACACGCGAGCTTGGGCGAGATCACCGAGACCCTTTACCGCGTCGGTGGCCGGTACCGGCGCTCCATGTGAGCGCCGCGGGCGCGCTTCGTGAGCGCCGGCGTTTGACGTTTTTCTTAATGGATACAAGGGTGACCGGCTCATCCGGCCCATGCTAGGATACCCCCAAACAATCAAGTTCCTTGGGGGGTCCGCGTGAAGCGCAGCATTCTATTGGCCGCAGTCGCTCTTTCGGCTTGCAGCAAGTCGCCGTCGTCACAAAACGGTGTTTACTTCGTTCCGCGCGCCGCCATGGCGCAATTGACCGGGGAAGGCCTGACCGTCGTCGGCACCCACGACTCCGGGCTGCTCGTGCAGGCCTCGGAGGGCACGGACCTGTCGAAGCTCGCGGCCCTGCCCGAAGGCTTCCGCTTTGACGAGCAAACCCCCGAGTTCACGCTCTACGGCTTTTCGTCGATGGAAAAGAAGGTCAAGGACCTGGCCGCCGCCTATCCGGCGCTCGCCAAGCTCGACACCTACGGCACCTCGTCCCAAGGCCGGCCCGAGTACGTGCTGACGATCGGCAAGCAGGACCCCGCGGATCCGAAGCCCGAG
>JAYVWD010000471.1:0-3383 GCA_043786345.1 Pseudomonadota bacterium | reverse complement strand
TCCGGCAGGTTAATCATCCTCTTCTCAAGCCCAGCCCAAGATTGCCGAAGCCTATCCGGATGCAAACGGCGGATTTCATGGGCATACGGGCCGGAACATGGCGAAAGATCCTGGCGGCGGCACTGGCTGCCGTGCTGGGCGTTTTGGCGCCCGCCTGCCACAAGACCAAAGGTAAAAAGAAGCGCGCGCAAGCCCTCGCCGCCAGCACCAGCGCGCCGCCCGCCGGACGGATCCGCTGGAAGGGCGTGATCATGACCGGCGACGACAGCATCACGGCGTTCGACAACGCCCGCAAGCGCGTGAAAGAGGTGTGGATCGCGCGCGGCGTGAAGGCGGGCGACATCCGCGAGCTGTCGATGACGCGCCTGGAGCAGAAGGACGGCGTGCAGGCCGCCAGCGCGGCGGGCCTCAAGAAGGCCCTCGCGAGCCTCGCCGTGGACAAGAGCAAAGCGGGCGAAGGCTGCCTCGTCCACCTCACCTCGCACGGCAGCCCCTGGGGCTTCTACCTGCGCGGCCAGGCCGAGCTGACGCCGACGGCCCTCGACAGGATGCTCACCGCGGCGTGCGGCGACCAGCCCACCGTCGTGATGGTCTCGGCCTGCTATTCCGGGGTTTTCACCGGCAACGTGATGACGCGGAAAAACCGCGCGGTCCTGACCGCGGCGCGCGACGACCGGAACTCCTTCGGCTGCGGCGTCGAGGACACGTTCACGTTCTGGGACGCCTGCGTGATCGAAAACCTGCCTAAGGCCAGCAACGTTCCGGCGCTCGCGCGGGCGGTCAGCGCCTGTATTCGAGCGAAGGAGCGGGAACGCAAGTTGCACTTCTCTTACCCGCAGGCCACCGTCGGCGCCGCGATGGCGCGCGTCCCGCTGTTCAACGCCAAACCCGCGGAGGAGGCCGAATGAGACGATGCGTTCTCGCGCTGCTGTGCACGCTCGTCGCCGCCCCGAATGCGGCGGCGATGCCGCTGGCGCCGCCCGAGCCGCCGCTCTTTTCCGCCATCGAGAAAGGCGACCTGCCGCGCGTCAAGCGGCTCGCCAAGGCCGGGGCCGACCTCGGAAGCCGCGACCCGATGGGCCGCACCCCGCTCGTGCGCGCCGCGGCGGCGAACCAGCCGGCGCTCGTCGCCTACTTCGTCGGAAAAAATGCCGACCTCGACGCGCGCGACCTCTACGGCAACGGGGCCTTGCACTATGCCGCCCAAATCGGCGCCGAGGGCATCGCCAAGACCCTCCTCGCCGCCGGCGCCAGCCCGCGGCTCTACAACCGCCGCTGCCAGTCGGCGCTCGACGTCGCCGCGGGCTTCGGGCGCGAGGCCTTCTTCAAGGCCATCAAGGCGCCGGTTGCCGCCGCGCCCCTCCCGGCCGACGGCACGGTCGAGGAGTGCGGGGTCACAGACAAGGTCCCGGCCTATGCCAAGGCGTTTGCCGCCTACCACGCCCGCCAGCTCAAAATCGAGTCCTTCGACGACTACCCCTACGCCGCCGAGTCGCTCGCCTACGTGGAAAAACACGCGCCGCAGTCCGCCACCCTGGTCGTGCCGCTGCTCGCGCTCGTGAGCAGCCCGATGCCGGAAGGCGCGCTCTCGAATCCGGACGTCGACCTTGGGCTGCGGCGCGGCGCCGTCCAGACGCTCGCCAAAGTCGCCCGGACCAAGCCGGCGCGCGCGCAGGTCGCGGCCGAGCTGCTCAAAGTCGTCGCAGCCGGCGGCTGCAGCGCCTACAAGCCCCGGACCTGCCTGGCCGCCAAGGTCGAGGCCTGCCGCGAGAAGGAGGACGAGCGCCTTTACGCCGTCTGGCCGCGTGACGAGGAGGCCGAGGCGTGCTTCAATTGCCTCCATTGCGAGCAGGCGACGATCGGCCATGAGTTCGCCGCCGCGCTCGAATGGTTCGCGGCCGACAAGGACCACCAGCCTGAGGCCGCGAAGGCGCTCGACCGCCTCCGCGACAAGCATCTGCTGCCGAAAGCCGAGCACAAGCGCCTCAAGGCCCGCATTCAGTCGAGGTGATCATGTCGCGCAAGACGACCCCGCTGGCCAAGGCGGTCCAGGCGATCGACGCGGCGGGGATCCTGCTGGTGTTCCCGATCAAGAACGAGCGCGCGCCCGCCTCGCTCTGGTACGCGCTCTACCCGAAGAGCGGGATGCGCTGGGACTGGAGCGAGGACGCGGACGAGCGCGTGGTGAACCTGTGGCACCTGCGTACGGAGCTGTCGCAGTGCCGCGACGTCGTCTACACCAAATGGTTCCGGGGGCGCGCGACCTTCTTTTCCCGGAGCGTATTCGTCGCGATGCTGCGCGGCCTGGAGTCCGTGCCCGAGCCGCGCCGGCCCGAAGGCGAGGCGGCGGCCGTCTACGACGCCCTGCTCGAGGACTCGCCCCAGACGGTCCGCATGCTGCGCGCCGCCGTCGGCCTCGAGGGCAAGGTGTACGAAGGCACGTTCACCAAGGCCCTCAAGCAGCTCTGGGACCGCCTGCTCACGGTCGGCTTCGGCGAGGTGGACGAGGGCGCGTTCCCGGCCCTCGCGATCGGCGCGACCCGGCTCCTGTTCGAGGAGCTTTGGGACGAGGCGGCGGCCTTGTCCGCGGACTTGGCGCAGGAGGTCCTGGCCGAGGCCTTCGCGAAGCCCGGCGCAGGGCCCTTCGCCAAGTACTACGCGCGCCTCGTCAAGAAGCATATTCCAGAACGTTTTCAGGAACCTGCCCGAAAGGGCGGAGGCCGCGGTATCATGCCGTCGAACGCGGACGACCCGTGGTCATTCACCGCCCGTTCGGGGAGGGTGTTGAAGTCCGCGATGTCGAAGCCGCAGTGATCCCGGAACTTCGCCGCGCAGGTCGTGCACGCGCGGCCGCCGCCGTTGGTGTAGAAGCCGCCGCCGCCGCTGTCCCGGTAACAGCCGCCGGCGACGTTGCGGATCTCCTGCTGGTCCCAGAGCAGCTGCACCGGCGTGCGCACGATCTCGCGGTTCTGGGCGCCGGTCAGGCGGATGTAGTAGATCCAAGGCTGATCCGACATCTCCGTGAAGTTGTCGTCGCTGGCGGTCGGGTCGAGGAACGACGGGTAGGCCGCGCATCGCAGGCATGGGCGGGCCCGGGCAAGAATGGCCCAGCGGGTGCGAAGACCTGGACTCCGCTCTGGTGGCGCTCAAAGCCCGGCCGACCTACGCCGGAATGAACGCCACGCAAGGCACCTTCGCCACGGCCCGCGCGGCCGGCTCCCGGGTCGCGTCATTCAGCCAATCGATCTCGACGCCGACGGCGGCGCCGGTCGCCGGGCAGGCCTCGGCCCAGCGCACGGTCCCCGCCCCATCCAGAGCCAGGCGCTCCCCGTCCGCCCCGGCCTGGACCGCGAAGGTCACCCGCTGCCCCGGCCGCGGGGCCT
>JAYVWD010000470.1:0-1926 GCA_043786345.1 Pseudomonadota bacterium | reverse complement strand
CGGCCGCGAGGAGGCTGCTCGAAACGAGGAGGGCGCCGATCGATCTCAGTTTGCTCATTGCATCGTTCCTTTGTTGAAGACCCGATACTCCACCGATTGAAAAGCCCGAGTCAACAACGTATGGTCGCCCATTCAAACTGTATGGAGGCGAGATGCGCACTATTCACGTGGCCGCAAGCTGCCTGGCGCTCGTTGCTGGCGCGCCGAAGCTGTTCGCGACCGAGACCCGCGAGCAAACCCTTCAACACCTTGGCGGAATCCAGGATGAGGTCGACGTCTTCGACTTCCCCGGCCTCCTCCCGGAGTACAAGCTGGCCCTCATCGAGCTCGGAACCGCCGGGAATACGGGCGTTTACGGCGCTGCGTTCGCGGAAGGCCAGAACCTGGCCGCGGGCATCGCCGTGAGCCGCTCGGACTGGCTGATGTCCAAACCCCTGATCGGCGATCAGCTGTCGCTCTTCGACCGCTATATGACCGCGGTCACCAGCTCCACCGATTCCGGCCCGCTCCTGCCCGAGCCGGCGCGGCCGGTCGAGATCATGGGCGCATTCCGCCTGGGCGCGCACGGCCCGGCGTTCGGTCTGCGCCTCGCGGCGGCCACCTTTCGCAAGGCCGATACGACGGACGAAGGCGCCAAGGAAGCGAAGGTCAAGCTCCTCGCCGAGCAAGCGGACGTGACGCTCGGCGTCTCCGCCCCGCTCGGGCGCGGCGGGCTCGACACCGGGCTCACCTCGCACCTGCTCGGCCGCCAGATCCACTCGGAGTCCTCGCCGGGGGTCCATTCCGAGACCTCGGTCAAGTCGAAGCCGAGCGTAGACCTCGCCGCGCGCTGGCTCTACGACCGCGAAGGCAGCGGCCCCTACGCTGAAGCGCAGGCCGTGCGCCGCACGTTCGAGACCACCACCAACACCACGGCGTCCAACAAGTCGGCGAAGTTCACCGAGTCGGTCTACGCGGTCGAAGGCGGCTGGGCCGCGCTTTTCAAGCAGAACGACGCGAAGGTCTTCGCCGGGGCCGTCCTCGCGAGCACGGCGAGCAAGGGTCCGACGGTCACCGGCCAAGGCGGCAAGGCCGTCCCGAGCTACCTGACCTCGGATCAGACCGCCCAGATCAAGGGCACTATCGTGAGCGGCGCGCTCTCCGGGGAGGCGCACGCCAGCGGCGGCTTCGGCGGGATGGTCGGCCTGCGCTACAAACTCTTCGGCACGATCACGGAAACCGACAAGACGAGCGGCAAGCTCAAGAAGACCGAGACGACGGTCGACGAGACGCCCGATGCGAGCTTCTGGTCCCTTGGCCTGTCGTACGCGGCGAGCCCGCTGCGCGTCGACGCGTCCTACAGCAAGGCGTTCCTGCACAACGGCCCCTACTTCGTCAGCGGCAACGCGACGACGCCGCTCTTCGGCCGGATCTCGGCGTCCTACGCCTTCTGATTCAGCCGCCAGTCGATCGGTGCGACCCCGTTCCGCGCGAAATACTCGTTGATGCGCGAAAACGGGCGGCTTCCGAAAAAGCCGCGGTCCGCCGACAGCGGCGACGGGTGCGGGCTCGCGATCACGAGGTGGCGGTTCCGGTCGATGAACTGGCCCTTGCGCTGGGCGTAAGCGCCCCAGAGCACGAAGGCGAGGCCGTCGCGGCGCTCGTTGAGGCGGGCGATGATGCCGTCGGTGAAGCGCTCCCAGCCCTTGTTGGCGTGCGATCCGGCGCGCGCCTGCTCGACCGTCAGGACGCTGTTGAGCAGGAGCACGCCTTGGTGCGCCCAGGCTTCCAGGTAGCCGTGCCCGGGCGTCTCGATGCCGAGGTCCGTGCGCAGTTCGGCGAAGATGTTCTTCAGCGACGGCGGCGGCTCGACCCCCGGCCGCACCGAAAAGCAAAGCCCGTGCGCCTGGTTCGGCCCGTGGTAGGGATCCTGGCCGAGCATCACGA
>JAYVWD010000469.1:0-6186 GCA_043786345.1 Pseudomonadota bacterium | reverse complement strand
TTGTCGGCGGGGAAGCTCTCCTGGATCCGCCCGAGCAAGCCGTTCGCCTCGAAGAACTGACGCTGGGAGGCGAGGATCTTCGCCTTCACCAAAAGGCCGAGGCCGATGACGCGCTTGGCGGCCGGATCCTGACCGGTGAACGGGACCAGGACGGCGTCGACGCGGGCGCCCAGGTTCGTGAGCCGCTTCGTCTGGGCGTCGGAGAGCTCGGTCTTGAACGCCGGATAGAGCAAGGGCTCCAGGTCGAGCGTCATCAGATCCAGAGCGGCGAGGGCGAGGATCGCGGCCTGCGTCGGCAGGTTGTCCTTCATCTTCTGCGCCGACCAGCGCGCCTCGGTGCCGCGGCCGTTCTGCACGAGCCAGTCGAGCTCGAGGATCGCGGCCTCGCCGGCCAGGTCCTCGCGCCCCTGCTTCATGAAATTCGCCTCGCCGCGCCGCAGGATGAAGGTCTTTTCGTTGTAGTCGCCCTGGGCGTCGAATTGCCGGCGGAGCTTCACTAAGTCCGGCGCCGGCAGGATCTGCCCAAACTCCGGGAGCCTGAAGATGTCGAGGCCGTCGTTGGTCTGCATCGCCATGTAGAGGTATGGCGCGCGGATCTGCGGCGAAAATGCCCCGAACTCCGCCGAGGTGAGCGGCTCGATCAGGTAGTTGTCCCGGACCTTTTGCTTCGCCTGGGTCGCGAGGTCCAGGCGCCAGATGGTCGGCCGGTCGTCGCCGTCGAGCTTGCCGTCGCGGTTGGTGTCGTCGGCATAGCGCAGGAAAACCAGGCTCTTGCTGTCCTGCGTGAAGCGCGGCTGCCCGTCCTGGACCTCCCCGCCCTCGGTGATCTGCGTGATCTTGTCGCCCTCGTTGTTGAAGATGAAGATGGCGCCGCCGCGCACGAAGGCGACGAGTTTGCCGTCGAACGAGACCGAAGGCTGGTCGCCCTTTGCCTCGCCCAGCGGCACGGGCTTCAGGTCCTTGAGCTCGGCCATCATCACGGTCGGCGTTTTTTCGCCGGGTTTCCGGGCCGCGAACACGATCTTGTCGCTGCCGGGGAACCACGAGGGGTTGGTGTCCTCGGTCTGGCGCGAGCTGACGACGCTGATGTCGCCCTCGGAGGCGCCGAAGATGGCGTCGAGGGAGAAGCCGAACTTGAGGATGTGGATGTCGCCCGCCGCGTCCTCGCGGCGCGAGACGAAGGCGATGCTGCCGCCGTCCGGGCTGATCACCGGCGCGAAGTCGTCGGCCGAGTGGAAGGTGAGGGGCCGGGCGAAGCCGCCGGAGGAGCGCTTTTCCCAGACGTCCTTGTTGCCCTTGCGGTCGGACGTATAGACGACGAACGCGCCGTTGGGCGAGAGGTCGGGCGCGAAGACGGACTCGTTGCCCGCCATCACCTGCTCGGGCATGAAAAAGGCCGCGCCCACCGGCGCCGTCTCGGCCTCGATGTCCTCGGTGTATTTGTTGCCGCTGCACGCCAGCAGCGCGCCGGAGCCGATGTAGAGCGCGAGCTTTCGCATGGCGTCAGTGCCCTTCGCGACGGCGCCAGTTGCCGCCTTCGTCCTGAAACCACTGCCCTTTCGTCACGCCGTCGCGCTGCATTTTCGCATAAGTTTTCCGGACTTGGGTGAGATCGGCCGCCGAAAGGTTGGCGTTGGCGTCGATGATCCGGCGCCAGATCTCGGCGCGGTCCTTGTTTTCCTCGGCGACGAGCTCAGCCGCGAGCTTACGCTCTTTCGCGTCGGCTCCCACGCCGCCGCCGACGCCGCCGGGAAGCACGGCGAGGCTACCATCGCTCGCCTCGCCGAGGACCTCGTGGTCTTTGAGCTCGTCGATGTCGTCACGGTTGAAGTCCTGCTCCTGGCGCGCGTCGACGGCGCGGCGCTTGCCGGCCGAGAGCTCCGGCTTCGCTTCGCCCGGCGCGCGCACCGAGGCGGCGAGGATGACGTCGTCCTCGAGCTCCTTGTACGCCCCCAGCACCTGGTTCTCGAGCGCGGTGCGCTGCGAGGTCAGCTCGAAGTTGAACGTGCAGCCAGTGAGCGCGCCGGCCAGGACGAGCAGGGCTTTACGATTTCTTATCGGCATCGGCGGCAACCTCATCGGTTTTTGCCTGGTCTTTGAAGTTCTGGAGCATCTGGCTGATGGGAAAGCGCGACAACTTCGGCGTCGGGAACGGCGCGCCGAGCACGCGGAGGTCGACGTCGATGCCGATCTCGCCGTTCTTGAGCGGGACCGACACCTGGCGGACCTCGCCGTACTTCAGGTTGTTGCTGATCTGGGTGATGGTCGGGTTCTGCTCGAAGGGGTCCACATAGAAGAGGATCATCTTGAGCTGCTCCTTGCCGATCGAGGTGATCTCGAGGCCGCCGCCCATATCGTTATTCTTCATGTCGTAGTTGAGGTGGATCGTGCCGTCGATGTAGGGGTTCGAGAACAGGTTCCAGCTCGAGGTCTTGCCCTTGAGGTTCGGGAAACGCTCGATCAATTTGCGCGAGTCCAGGCGGGTCAGGTGGACCGAGGTGTGGATGGTCTGGGGCATCGGGTTGAACGCCATCTGGAATTCACCCTGGATCTTGCCGCCGAGGAAGTTGATGACGAATTGATTGAGCGCGAACCAGTTCTGGCGAAGCTCGAGGTCGAACTCCATCTGCGTCATCTCGAGGTTTTTGAACTCGACGCGCTTGATCGAGAGCGGGCGGCGCTCGGGGTAAAAGGGGCGTACGGTGCCGTAGTCGACCATGGCGACCAGGTTCGAGTCCGCGGGGAGAGCGTTCTTGTTCTTCTCGAAGTACTTGTCCATCGCCTTGTTGAGCTTGGTGTCCTCGATCTTGCCGGCGTTGGCGGCGGAGGAATCCTCGTCCTCCTTGATCTGGACCTCGGCGACCTTCGGCGCCCCTTTCTTGTCCTCCGCTTTTTCCGCGGCAGAGCCGGACCCGGAGCCGGGCGCCGGCACCACCGCGGCGATGGCGGGCCCGGGCGCGCCGGGTTGGCGCTTCTTGAGCTCCGGCAGCGGGACGAGCTGCTTGAACGGGATCTCGCCGCTGATCTCGTCGACGATCAAGGTCGCGGGGCCTTTGCCGTCTTTCGCGGGGATGTTGACGTTGAACTTGTCGAAGCCGGCGCCGCCGTCCACCAGCGCGGTCTTCATGTCCTCGCTCTTGGCCGTGATGTTGACGCTGATCTTGCCCGAGGTCTTGATGCCGTTCGGCAGCTTTTCCTCGCCCGAGTGCACGACGTCGGCCGTGAACTTCGTCGTCAGACGCCGCGGCAGGAAGTCGGGCCCGAGCTTTGTGTCGACGAAGAGCGTCGTGCTCAGGCCGTAGTCCGGGAGCTTGATGCGGAGGTCGTCGACCGTGACGTCGGTGCCCTTCGACTGTTTGATGAGCGAGGTGACGCGGAAGTCGTTGATCGGGCGCGGGAGCACGCCCTCGACGTTCACGAAGCCGAAGTAGACCTTGTTGAACACCTCGGTCTTGAGCTGGGCCAGGATGTGCGGCAGGTCGGGCGGGCCGTCGATGTCGTTCTGGATCGAGGTCTCGAACTGAAAACGCTCCGCCGAAACGCGCATCGGCTTGTCGGGGGCGTCCTTCCGCGGGACGGCGAGCGAGAGCGCCTCGAACTTGTGGATGACCTCGAGCTTCTGCTGGCGGGTCGTGCCGCTCGCCAGCATGCGGGTCTCGAAGTCCTTGAGGTCGATTTTCATGAAGGGGACGACCGCGTTCACCTTGGCGAGGTTGAGCTGGGTGTTGAAGCGGACGTCTGCCTCCTTGAGGAGCTGCGGGACCGGCGTCGTGGTCGGGTCGGGGAGCTTGCCGCGCGCGGCGAACTGGAAGTCGAGGGACCCGCTCAGCTTCGTGGGCATGAAGTCGCCGGCGCCGAGCGCGCCGCCGAGCGGCAGGGCGATCGCATGCAGGTTCGCCAGGGAATCCAGCCGGATGACGGCGTTCGAGCGGAACTTCTGGCAGCGCTGCTGGCAGTCGGCCATGGCCGACACCTCGGCCAGGTCGGTCAGCTCGACGTTCGCGGCGAGGGCCATGCGCGCCATGTCCTTGCGGCCGTCGGCGTCGATGTCGATGAAGAGGGGGGCGTCGATCGCGGCGATGCCTTTGCCGGAGGTGGTGACGTGGTCGGCCTCGAGGTTGATCTTGACGATGGGGGCGACCATCTCGGGCCACAGCGCGCGGGCGTTGATTTTCGCGGTGAAGTTCTCCAGGCCGGCTTTGACGTCGCCGTTCTTGAGCGTCTGCGCCAGGTCGAGTTTCGGAACCGTGAGGTTGAGCGCGACGTCGATCTGGGAGCCGCTGCCGTTCAAGGCCGGCCCCGCGGCGACGGAGAGGTCGCCCGAGATCGGTTCCATCGTGATGCCGGTCTGGGGGTAGTCGACCGCTACGTCCTCGAGCCAGAGGATCGCCGAGGCGTTAGGCAGCGCGTTGGCGCTGTCGGCGCCGGCCAACTTGTCGGGCTCGATGACGCCTTCGATCTTGAAGTCCTCGAGCGACAGGCCGCCCGAGGCCTTGAGGTCCGGCACGAACGGCTTCGCGAGGGCCGCGGCGCTCTTGAGGTCGACCGCGAGCTTTTGCTTGAGTTTCACCGTGAACGCCTTGAAGCCCGCGTCGTTCACCGCCACCTTGCCGCCCAGATCGTAGTCGAGCGCGTCGGCGACGCTCAAGGCGAAGGTGTCGATCGAGACCCCCTTGAGGTCCTTGTCGAGTCCGATGCGGATCTTCGCGAAGGTCCCCAGGTCCTGGTAGCCGGCGGCCGGCGTCTTGAGCTCCATCATCCGGACCCCGAGGTCTAGGCCAAGTTTGCGGAGGTCGGTCACCTCGACCCGGATGCTCATCGCGGTCCGCACGTGCAGCGTATCTTTCAGCTCGCCCGCGACCATGTCCTGGATATCGAGCTCGAGCGGACGCTCGAACGGCGCCATCAGGCTCACCCAGATCGAGCTCTTGTTGCCGAACCAATGGACGCCGAGGTCCAGGCTCAGGCCGTTGGTCATGATGATCTGCGCGACTTTGCCCTTTTCCTCTTTGATCAGGTCGAGGCGCAGCTCCTTGATGCCGATGTTCTGCGTCAGGATGTCGATCGGCACATAAAGCAAGTCCGGGTCGAACGGGATGATCGCGCCGTCGCCGGCCTCCTCCTTCTTTTCCTCGACCTTCTTCGCCTCCTCCGGTCCGGCAGGGAACTTGACGGCGCGGTAGGCGAGGATCGGGTCGAAGTTGAAGGCGCCGTCCACCTGGTGGAGGTGGAACTGCGGCTTCACGAGCTGGAGCGCCTTGATGTGCAGGCGACCGGCGAGCATCTTCGGGATGCTGTAGCGGATGTCGAGCGCTTCGAAGTTGGCGAGGACGATCGGTGAGGCGGCGCCGCCGTAGTGGCTGCCGCGCGTGTCGCCGGCCTTTGGCGGGTAAAATTCGACGTTTTCGAGCTTGATGCCGGTCAAAACGTGGAACGTGACCTTGCCGATGTCGATCCGGCCGCCGGTCTGCTCCTCGACTTGATCCTTGATGATGCGCGCCAGGTCCGCGGGTTTCACGAAAAGCCGGATGGCCCCGTAGCCGAGCAGCGACAAAAGGACGAGGAGGGCGACGCCGCGGACGACCAGCCGGAACAAAAATCGGCGGATGCGCAGGCCGGCGAAAAACGCCAGGACCGCGGCGAAGGGGTTGAATCGCCGCTTCTTTTTGGCGAGCGGCTCCGGCTCGGCGCCCGTGGACGGCTCGTCGGACAGCGTCGCGGGCGCTTTGGACGCAGCCGTCCACACCGGTTTGCCGAAGCGCCGGCGCCCGAATCGTCTCCGCTTGGAGCTGTTAGGATGGTCCGATCCCGTTTCCACCATGGTGCTGATATTATACAGGGTATGGCCCGCAGCGGCGAACGGCCACCGGGTTGGTCCTTTTGGCAAAAAACGCCCATTTGATGAGAAAGCCCGGGCTGATCCTGCGTTGCCAGGCGTCCCGCGCCTTTCTTACCCGGATCGATTTCGCCGGCCGCATATACCACGCTCCAGCCGCAGCAGGAAGGACTTCGCCTCGAGCCCGCCGGCGTAGCCCATCAGCGCGCCGGTGCTGCCGACGACGCGGTGGCAAGGCAGCACGATGCTCAGCAGATTGAGCCCGTTCGTCCGGCCGACGGCCCGCATCGCGGTCGGCGCCGCGATGATGGCGGCCTGCTCCTTGTAAGACGTCGTCTCGCCGTAAGGGA
>JAYVWD010000468.1:0-3832 GCA_043786345.1 Pseudomonadota bacterium | reverse complement strand
CCCGCGGGTCGGTCCCCGCGGGCGCGCTTTGGCGTTCTGGACGGTGGGCCTGGGTTTCCCCGGCCGCTCACTCGTCGTCGTCATCTTCTTCGTCGTCGGCCGCGGCCTTCCCCTTCCCCTTCCCCTTCCCCTTCCCTTTCGGCTCCTCGTCGTCATCGGCGTCGTCATCGGCGTCGTCATCGGCGTCGTCATCGGCGTCGTCGGCGTCGGCGTCGTCGGCATCGACGTCCGCATCGACGTCCGCATCCGGGTAGTTCACGTCGCGGACGGGCTCGTCGTCTTCCACAAGGGCCTCGAAAGCGGCGGGAGTCTCCTCCTCCTCCTCGTCGTCCTCGGTCTCGAGGTATTCCTCTTCCTCTTCTTCATCCATCTCGTCGATGTCGTACTCGTCGTCGGCGAGATCCTTGCGGCGCTCGAGCCAATCCTTCGCCTGATCGTCAGACTCGAAGCCGGCTTTCGCAATACGGCCCGACTGGATGTTGTAGACCTTCCACACTGCAGTGCACCTTCCGCTTCGGGGGAAAAGAACTTCCTGGGGGACGGTTCGGCTGGGACGAACGCGGGAATGACTCAATATTCGGTGGCAGGATGAGGCCTGTCAAGATGAGGACACGGTCTCGGAGGCGCCCCCCTTTCCTCTATCGTACCGCTGACTTAGAATAGGGATGGCGCTGCCATCCGCTTAGAATTCTTGACAATTTTATGATTTGTTATTATTCTATCGTACACTAAGTGTTGTTTTTATCATTGAGCGAGGTTCGTCATGAAAGCCTTCGGTCTGATTCTATCGCTCCTCGGCGCCTCGACGGCGTTCGCCGAGGCGGAGACCTCGGGCACGGCGAAGGCCTCGGCGCCCGCCGCCGACTATGAGGTCGCTTTCGGCCCCTTCGTGGGTGGCGGCAACATCTCGTCCGGCCAGACGGTGCGCAACGTCAACGGCTACGCGCTCTCTTTTGAGCGCCACTGGATGGTGGCGCCGGGCCTCGGGTTAGGTCCGGTCCTCGAAGCGGCGAACGCCTTCGTCGACCTCCGCTCCAGCGGCGCCGGCAAAAAGGTCCTCGGCACCTACGACAACCGCTTTGTCGCCGCCGGCTTTCGCCTGAGCCACGCGGTCGGCAACGACCACGCCCTGGCGCAGTCCGTGTACCTCACGGGCCTCGCCGGCCGCGGCTTCTCGAAGCTCAGCGTCACCGAGAGCACCGAGACGTCGACCCGGCAGAATGATTACGGCAATATTCGCGGCAACTTTTTCTCGGGCGAGCTCGGCGCCTTCCTCCCGCTCAAGGGCAGCTTCGGCATCAACGTCGCCGCCCTCGGCACCCAGTACCGCGCGGACCAGTCCGCGGCGACCGGGACGTACAGCGGCGACGAGACCCGGGACGGGATCCTGAGCCTGACGCAGGGCTCCTACCCGGCCCAGGCCAACCTGCTCGAGCGCTCGGTGACGATGCGCGCCGTCGCCGGCAAAGTCGGCATCTCGCTCGGTTTCTGACCGGTTTTTGCGGTACGGGGCCATTAAATCCGGCCCCCGGTCCGCCGATACCCCCTTCGTCCCGAAACGAAGAAGAAGGGGAGCGCGCATGCAACGCATCTTAATCCTGGGCCTCGTCACCGTGGCGCTCGCCCTTCCGGCTTGCGGGAACGACGACAGCAACAAGCACGAAAAGACCGTCGGCACCGGCACCGGCACGGGCAGCCCGGCGGCGCAAACGCCGGTGATCGTCGCCCCGGGCACGCTCGCCATCTTCGAGGACGACGAGATCGCCTCCTCGAGCATCGCCGCGCTGGTGGACGAAGGCACCGCCGGCGCCGCCGAAGAGAACGACGACGGCGGCACCGGGCAAGCCCTGACCGACATGGGCAAGACGGTCGACATCAACCGCTTCCGCGACTGCACCGAGGACGGCGACAAGGCCGTCGTCGCCATCAAGCGGTCGGCGGCGCTCACCAACACGATCGACCGCCCCGGCTTCAAGACGCAGATCAGCTTCACGTCCTATGACGACCGGCAGCGCACCTGGGCGAAGACCGGCGGCGCCGTCAAGTGCGCCGCGGGCAAGAAGCACGCGGCGCTGAAATTCGCCGACATGCAGGGGGTGAGCCTCGACGCCACATCCAAGCGCTCGCGCGCCAGCGAGCTCATCATCGAAAACAAGAAGAAGGGCACGAGCGTCACGCGCGGCGTCAAGACGACCGCCGAAGGCACGCGCCACATCGACTGGAGCGCGACGACCGTGGCCGGCGCGACGACGACGCTCGAGAAGACCGTGACGAGCAGCATGAAGCGCACGCTCGAAGCCAAGAACAAGAAGGGCGAGACGAAGTCCCTGGCCGCGACCGTCGCCACCAAGGACGGCGCGCCGCTCAGCATCGCCGTCGAGCGCGACACCGCGACCGGCGACGCGGTCTCCCGCACGATCAAGTCCGGCACGCTCGTCGCCACCAACGCCGACGGCACGCGGGTCGAGACCACGTTCACCAACGTGAAGTACACTAAAGAGGGCGGCTGCCTCGCCGCCAGCGGCAAAATCGCCGGCACGGTGTTCGCGAAGGACGCGGCCGAGGCGGCGGCGACCTGGGCGATCGACTTCGACACCGAGGCGAAGGACCTCGTGACCTCCGACGGCAAAGAGCTCGACTTCAGCCCGGACGGCTGCGACCTCGACGAAGCCGCCGAAAACCAGACCGACAAAGACACCGGCGCCGACATCAAGGACCCGACGAAATGAACCTGTTCCTGGTCCTCGTGGTCGCCTGCAGCCTCGACGGCTTCCCGGACGCGTACCTCGAATACCAGCTCGACAAGGCCGGAATCGGCAGCGTGAAGCCCGGGGGGCGCCTCGGGCTCAAGCTTTCCGACCGCTTGACGGGGAGGGACTCGGTCGTGCACGCCGATACGCCGACGCTCAAGCTGCCCGCGACCCACGGCTTCGCGTGCGAGGTGATGCGGGCGGGCGAGACGTTCACGCTGAGCTGCAAAGGCGGCGGGCAGGCGCCGGAGACGATCCCTCTCAAGTGCACGCCGGGGTCGAAGGACCCGGTGACCCAAGGCACGGCGGTGTGGGATGGGGTCGATCGGCATGGGATGAGCGTCGTCGGGATCACCATGGTGTGCTATTGAGACGCCCTGAGCCGGGCGTCCCGACAGCTCAAGTGGGCGAAGGGGGATTGGTCCCCGCGTGGACCACTTGTCCTCTTGCCGTGACAGCCCCGCCGACCCCGAGCAGCGCGCAGACCTCCTCATCCCAGAGAATCGGGGGGCCGTGGCACGATCCTTGAAACTGACCCGGCGATCAGGCGGACCTGGACGGAAGGAGATCCCGATGAAACTTCACGACATCATGACGCGAAACGTCCACACGATCAGCCCGGACGTCCCGCTCGCCGACGCCGCCGAGCGAATGCGCGCGCTCGACGTCGGGGCCCTGCCGGTCAGCGCCGGCGACCGCGTCCTCGGCATCCTCACCGACCGCGACATCGTGGTCCGCTCGGTCGCCCGCGGGGAGGACCCCCGCCATACGCGCGCCGGCGACGTCATGACGGCCGAGGTCGTCTGGCTCTATGAGGATCAGGACCTCGACGAAGCGGCGCGCCTCATGGAGGTGAAGTCCGTGCGGCGCCTGCTCGTGATGACCCGGGAGATGCGGCTAAGCGGCATCGTCGCGCTCGGCGACCTCGTGCAGAGCGGGGCGGGCCGCTACCTCGTGGCGGAGGTGCTGGAGAAGGTCTGCGAGGCGAAACCGCAGCATGCGCCCCACTGATGCCCGCGCCCGCGGCCATCGGCTACAGCGTCTTGGCCATGTTGAGGTTCGTGACCTCATAGCCGAGCTTC
>JAYVWD010000467.1:0-2215 GCA_043786345.1 Pseudomonadota bacterium | reverse complement strand
CCGGTACCGTGATTTGCGCGTTCCTATAGGGTAACGCGACGAAGGCGAAGGGCATTTCCGATCACCGACACCGAGCTCAAGCTCATCGCTGCGGCCGCGATCATGGGACTCAGGAGCAGGCCGAAGGCTGGGTAAAGCACGCCCGCCGCGATCGGCACGCCGAGCGCGTTGTAGACGAAGGCAAAGAACAAGTTTTGTTTGATGTTGGCCATCGTCAATCGGCTTATGCGCCGCGCTCTGAGGATGCCGGTCAGGTCGCCCTTGACCAAAGTGACTCCGGCGCTTTCCATGGCGACGTCGGCGCCCGTCCCCATGGCGATTCCGACCTGCGCCTGCGCCAGGGCAGGAGCATCGTTGATGCCGTCGCCTGCCATGGCTACGAAGCGGCCTTCGGCCTGGAGCTTCTTGATCATCGCGGCCTTCTCGCCCGGCAGCACCTCGGCGAAGACCTGATCGATTCCGAGCCGTTTTGCCACGGCCTCGGCCGTAGTTCGGCTGTCGCCCGTCACCATGACAACGCGGATACCCTCGGCCTTTAGCTGACGCAGCGCTTCGGCCGTCGTGTCCTTGATGGGATCGGCAACTCCCACGACGCCGGCCGCCTTGCCATCGACGGCCAGAAACATGGCGGTTTGCCCCTCAGCGCGGGCCTTTTCAGCCTCGGAGGCGAGGGCGCCGAGGTCGATCTTTTCATCGTCCATGAGGCGACGGTTACCGAGGAGCACGCGGCGGCCACCCACCAAGCCCTTGACACCCTTGCCGGTCAGAGACTCGAAGTTCTCGACGGCGGCGCCGTTAGCGCCTTCAGCCTCGGCCCCCTGGACGATCGCGGCCGCCAATGGATGCTCGCTGCCACGCTCGAGAGCGGCGGCAAGCGCCAGAATTTCCGGGCGCGTGCGTCCGAGGGCGGTCACGACCATTGCAAGCCCGGGCTTCCCGAGGGTGAGCGTCCCGGTTTTGTCCACGACGAGCGTATCGATCTTTCGCATAGTCTCGATGGCCTCGGCATTCTTGAAGAGGACACCGGCGCTCGCCGCTTTGCCGGTGGCGACCATAATTGACATGGGCGTGGCGAGACCTAGCGCGCACGGACAGGCGATGATCAAAACGGCAACAGCGTTGATCAGCGCAAAGACCATCGCCGGCTCCGGTCCCCAAACCGCCCAGGCGGCGAACGTAACGAGCGCGGCGAGTACGATCGCGGGAACGAAATAGCCGGACACGGAGTCTGCCAGCTTTTGGATCGGAGCGCGACTCCGCTGCGCATCGGCGACCATATGAACGATCTGGGAAAGGAGGGTCTCCGATCCCACCCGTTCGGCGCGCATAATGAAAGTTCCGGTGCCGTTGACCGTCGCGCCGATGACCTTGTCTCCGGCCCGCTTTTCGCTGGGTAACGATTCGCCAGTGATCATGGACTCGTCGATAGCGCTGACGCCTTCCTGCACGACGCCGTCGACCGGTATCTTTTCACCCGGGCGCACCCGCAGCCGGTCGCCGGGAACGACCGCATCCAACGGCACGTCTTCTTCGCGGCCGCCTTCCGTGACGCGACGCGCGCTCTTCGCGGAGAGCCCGAGAAGCGCTTTAATGGCCGCGCCCGTTTGGCTCCTCGCCCTGAGCTCCATGACCTGCCCCAGTAGGACCAGGGTTATTATCACGGCCGCGGCCTCGAAGTAGACTTGGACGTTGCCGTGGACGTCGTGGAAAGAGGACGGGAACGCGCTGGGGACGAGGGCCGCCACCAGGCTATAGAAGTAGGCGACGCCGACCCCGAGCGAGATGAGGGTAAACATATTCAGGTGGCGGTTGAGGAGCGACTTCCATCCGCGCTCGAAAAAGGGCCATCCGCACCAGAGGACGACTGGCGTTGCCAGGACGAGCTCGGCCCAACGCATGGCGGCGATCGCTCCTGGGGAATCCGGCGTCACCCCGGACAGCAAGTGCCCCATCGCCAGGATAAAAACGGCCGCGGTCAGCGGAACACTGATCCAGAAGCGACGAGACATGATGCGGAGCTCGGAGCGGTCCTCGGAGCCCTCCGCGACGGCGCCGGCGGGCTCGAGAGCCATCCCGCAGATCGGGCAGCTTCCCGGAGTATCCCGAATGATCTCGGGATGCATCGGGCAGGTATACTTCACTGTCTTGGCCGTGCCCGCCGACTTCGGTCTTTGCGCCCGCTCCTGCTGCTGGTCCTCATGCCGGACCCCGGCAT
>JAYVWD010000466.1:0-18157 GCA_043786345.1 Pseudomonadota bacterium | reverse complement strand
AACCTGCTGCTGAGCTCCGAAGCCGAGATCGACACCAAGCCCCAGCTCGAGATCGACGCCGACGACGTCAAGTGCGCCCACGGCGCCGCCGTCGGCCAGCTCAACCAGGACGAGATCTTCTACCTGCAGAGCCGCGGCATCGCGCGCCCCGAGGCCGAGCGCCTGCTGTCGCTCGGGTTCGCCGACGAGGTGCTGTTCAAGCTGCCCGACCCGACGCTCCGCGAAGAGCTCCGCCGTTACGTGAGAGAGGCCCTGCACCAATGACGACCGCCCCCGCCTGGAACGTGGACAAGGTGCGCGACGACTTCCCGGTGCTGTCGACGGAAGCCCGCGGCAAGCCGCTCATCTACCTCGACAACGCCGCCACCACCTTGAAGCCCAAGGTCGTCGTCGCCGCCGTCGAGCGCCACTTCCTCATGGGCGCGGCCAACGTCCACCGCGGCGTGCACTACCTGAGCGAGGCGGCCACCCGCCTCTTCGACCAGACCCGCGAGCGCACCCGCACCTTCCTCAACGCCAGGGACAACGCCGAGATCATCTTCACGACCGGCACGACGATGGGCGTCAACCTCGTCGCCCAGAGCTACGGCCGCGCCTTCCTCGAGGAAGGCGACGAGATCCTGATCTCGCACATGGAGCACCACAGCAACATCGTGCCCTGGCAGATGCTCTGCGAGCAGAAGGGCACGAAGCTCGTCGTCGCGCCGGTGAACGACCGCGGCGAGATCATCGTCGAGGCGTTCGCGAAGCTCGTCACGCCGCGCACGCGGATCGTCTCGACCGTCTACATCTCCAACGCCCTCGGCACCATCAACCCGATCCAGGACCTGATCAGGATCGCCCGCGAGCGCGGCGCCCCGGACCTGGTCTACATGGTGGACGCGGCCCAGGCCGTCGCCCATGTACCCATCGACGTCCAGGCGCTCGGCGCCGATTTCCTCGCCTTTTCCGGCCATAAACTCTTCGGGCCCACCGGCATCGGCGTGCTCTGGGGCCGCCGCGAGCTCCTCGAGAAGATGCCGCCCTTCCTCGGCGGCGGCGACATGATCCGCTCCGTCACCTTCGAAAAGACGACCTACGCCGCCCTGCCCGCGAAGTTCGAGGCCGGAACGCCCAACATCGGCGGCGTCATCGGCCTCGGCGCGGCGATCGACTACGTGCAGCACCTGGGCCTGGAAAACATCAACGCCCACGAGCAGGAGCTGCTCGCCTACGCGACGCCGCGCCTGGCCGAGATCCCGGGCCTCCGCCTGATCGGCACGGCCGCGAAGAAGACCAGTATCTTAGGCTTCGTCCTGGACGACGTGCACCCCCACGACATCGGCTCGCTGCTCGACGCGGAAGGCATCGCCATCCGCGCCGGCCACCACTGCACCCAGCCGCTGATGGCCCGCTTCGACGTGCCGGCGACGGCCCGGGCGAGCTTCAGCATGTACAACAAGACGGACGAGGTCGACGCCCTCGTCGCCGCGATCCACAAGGTGAAGAGGTTATTCGCATGACCAACCAGGTACAAGCGGACCTCTATCAGCAGGTCATTCTGGACCACAACAAGAAGCCCCGGAACTTCCACAAGATCGTCGGCGCGACCCACGAGGCCGAGGGCTTCAACCCCCTTTGCGGCGACCACCTCTGGGTCTACCTGACGGTGAGCGAGCTGGGTCTCATCGACGCGGCCGCCTTCGTCGGCTCCGGCTGTGCCATCAGCAAAGCCTCGGCCTCCCTGATGACGGTCGCGCTCAAGGGCAAGACGGTCGAGGAGGCGCGGCTTCTTTTCGATGAGTTTCACAAGCTCCTGATCGGCGAGCTCGACCCGGAGGCGGGCCCGAACCAGCTGGGCAAGCTCAAGATTTTCTCGGGCATCTGGCAGTATCCTGCCCGGGTGAAGTGCGCGGCGCTGAGCTGGCACGCCATGAACGGGGCTTTAGGTTCGCTCCGCTCCGTCTCCACGGAGTGAACGCAAGGGTAAAAATGGACGAGCTCAAATTCAAAATCCAGCAGACGCCGAACCCGAACGCCCGCAAGTTCATCCTGAACCAGGACGTGAAGCGGGAAGGCAAGGTCTCCTACACCGAGATCCAGGAGTGCGAGCACGTGCCGCTCGCCGTGGCGCTCCTGCGCCTCGCGAACGTGACGCAGGTCCACTTCTTCGAGAACGTGATCACCGTCACGCAAAACGGCGCCTCCGACTGGCCCATCCTCGAGGGCGCCGTCGGCCACACGATGTCGGTCCACATGCCGCAGCACGACCCGGATTTTGCCGACAACGTCGAGCGCAAGAAGTCCGTTGATCGCACCCTGCTCTCGCCCGACCTCGTGACGGTCGAGGAGATCCTCGATCGCACGATCCGCCCGGGCCTCCAGGCCGACGGCGGCGACGTCGAGGTCCTCGAGCTCGAAGGCAACATCCTGACCCTCCGCTATCAAGGCGCCTGCGGCGGCTGCCCGAGCTCCATGATGGGCACGCTCCAGGCGATCGAAGGCATCCTGCGCACCGAGTACAACCCCTATTTGGAGGTCGTCGCCCTATGAGCGAGCTTCAGTCCGTCGTCATCGCGAAAAAATTGGACGGCAGCTGGCAGGCGACCCACGTCCCCTCCGGCAAGGTCGCGCACGGCCTGTCCAAGGAGGAGGCCGAGGACGGCATGCGCGAGCTCCTCGGCATCGACGACGCCGGCGGCTTCGGCGCCGAGCCCTTGACCAGCGACCGTTTCAGCGGCCTGTCGAAGGACATCGCCGTCTTCCTCGAGGGCCCGGTCAGCGAGATGCTGGCCATGCACTCCGGGTTCGCGCGCCTCGAGGCGTACGACGCCGGCCAGACCCACATCCGCCTGGGCGGCGGCTGTCAGGGCTGTCCGTCGTCGACCATGACCCTGGTCAACGGCGTCTTCCAGCTCCTCCAGGAAAAATTCGGCGACGAGACGATCACGGACATCATTCCGGTCCACGATTGAGGCCTGGTCCATGAACATCACATCGAAGAGCCGGTACGCGCTCAAGATCATGATGGACCTCGCCTCCTGCGCGGCCCCCGGCGCCACCGACGGCGTGACGCACCGGTCCGTCATCTCAGCCCGGCAGGGCATCCCGCTGGACTATATGGACCATGTGTTGAGCCGCCTCCGCGACGCCGGCCTGATCCTCAGCGTCCGCGGCCGCAGCGGCGGCTACCGCTTGGCGCGCCTGGCCACCGAGGTTTCCGTCCTCGACATCTTCATGGCCGTCGAGGGCTCCTTCCAGCCGGTCCAGTGCCTCGACGGTGACCAGGGCTGCGTCGTCGAGCACGTCTGCACCTCCCGCGATGCCTGGGCTGACATTTCCACCGCGATCCGTCATAGTCTTTCTGGCATCATACTGGCTGATCTCGTGGCCAAACGGGCGCGCGAAAAGATCCCGGCAACGCCCGTCCTCGTGCAGGAATGCCGGGCACCGGTGAAGCGGCACGGACCTGGAGCGATGAAGACGACATGAAAAATCCGATGCAGTCCCTCGAAGACTCGGTTTTCACGACCAAATACCACGAGTTCGTGGCTTGGGCGCGCAAGAACTCCCTGTGGCCTTATCCATTCGGCACCGCCTGCTGCGGCATCGAGTACATGGCCGTCGTCGGTCCCAAGTACGACATCGCCCGCTTCGGCGCCGAGGCCGTCCGGTTCTCGCCGCGCCAGGCCGATCTGATGATCGTCGCCGGCACCATTACCGAGAAGATGGCCCCCGTCATCAAGAAGGTCTACGACCAGATGGCCGAGCCCAAATGGGTGATGGCGATGGGCGCGTGCGCCTCGAGCGGCGGCTTCTACCGCGCCTACCACGTGCTCCAGGGCGTCGACCGGATCATGCCCGTCGACGTGTACGTCGCCGGCTGCCCGCCGACCCCGGAAGCCGTGCTCGCCGGCCTTTTGTCGCTTCAGGACAAGATCATGCTCGAGGCCCGGAACGGCACGGGCCGGTTCGACCAGAAGTACGTGACGCCCAAGGCTGGCGACGAGTGAAGGCGCTCCTCGCGCTGGCCTTCGTTCTCGGCGGCGTCATGCACTTCGTCAAGCCGCTGGTCTACATCAAGATGATGCCGCGGTATCTGCCCCTTCATAAGGAGCTGGTGCTGATCAGCGGCATCTTCGAGATCCTTCTGGGTCTCGGCCTTTTCGCCCCCGAGCCTTGGGGGGGCTACGCCGCATGGGGGTTGATCGCGTTGTTGATCGCGGTTTTTCCCGCGAATCTCAACATGGCGCTGCACCCCGAGGAGTGGGTGGGGATGAAGCCTGGGTTTCTTTGGATGCGGCTGCCGATACAGGCTGTTTTGATTGCATGGGCTTATCAATATATTTGATTTGCGGTCTTTGCTTACGGCGGGATGCGTCGGATGCGCGCGGCAAGTCAGGGCTACGCGCCCCGACACCCCCGCCATGGGACTCCGTCCCCTGGACCCCTGCCGGGCACCCTTTCGATTGGGTTCCCGGACCCTCCTGAACGACCAGGGCTCCGCCCTGGACCCGTCGGGCAGACCAGCGACCGGCCATCGGGACGGCCGGAGCAACGCGGGGCCCCGGGTTATGGTGGACGGACCGCGCGCCTATGAGGTTTGCAGGCAGAACTGATCCCGGGTCTCGAGGCGGTGATGGGCCTGGCAGAGGGCGCGGAGGTTTTCCGGGGCGTTGCCGCCGCCGAAGGCGACCGGATGGATGTGGTCAAGGTCGATAAAGGAACGGCTGGCGCATCGGCGGCCCGACCCCGCGACGAAGGTGCAGCGGCTGCCGTCGCGCGCCGAGACGGCGTCGCGGGTGGCGGCGGGGACGGCCTTGCGGCGCGGCGTTGCTGGAACGGCCGCCGGCGAGTCCGACGCAGACTTCGGCGCGGCCGGCGAAACCGCCGGCGTGTTCGAGGCAGACATCGGCGTAACCGGCGCAACCGGCGCAACCGCCGATGAGGTCGAGGCAGACATCGGCGCGTTCGACGTGGACATTGGCGGGACCGGTGCAGCGGCTGCCTTTTGCGGACAGGGCGCGGTCTGGCGTTCTCTCCGGCGCTCGCGGCGGACGTGCCGGCGCTCGGGGTCGATCTTTTCGAGGAACGAATCCAGGGCTTCGCCGAGCACGTCGTCGAGGGCTTTGCCGGCGCGCAGCTCCCGCAAGCGCTCGAGTTTCTTCTTGGTCGCGACGCTGGCGTCGAAGGCGATGCGCCAGACTTCGGGGGCCTTGGGCGTCACCACGGGGCGCGGCGCAGGCCGGGCCGGAGTCAAGTCGAGTGCCAAGGCCGGTGCCGCAGAAGATGAGAGTTCACTTCTCCCGGAGAAGTGGCGGGCCGTGATGACATCCTTCTTCGCCGGCTGAGGCGCGAGCGCGGCGATGATCTCCAGCACCTCGATCTTGGTCCGCCCCTCGGCCCGCGCCACGACGGCGGCCCAGTTCTCGTCCGTCAGATGATCGGCGAGCATCGCCACGGCGCACAGCGAGATCCGCCCCGCGCCAAGACTCTCCAGGATCATGGGAAACCGCCGCGTCGCCTTCAACGCCCGCGTCCACCGCGACGTCACACTTTCAGAGAACTTCAACTCGTCGCGACAGTAAGCCCACAAGCTCGCGAACCCTTCCGGCACGTAGGCCTTCCGCGCCTCGATCTCGGCCAGATGCTCGAGTCCGCGCACCTGCTCGGCTCTGACGTTCCCGGCAATGAGGCGCATCCCAGCAAGGAGAGTCTTGTCGTCGAGTGCACGAATCATAGGGTCCTCCGTCGTTCTCGAAGGCATCCTACACCCGGTTTTCGCGGGGCTCTGCGGCGCTCCAGGATCGCCGAACTCACCCCCTAGGGCAACCCGCGTCGCCCCGAAAATCTCAACGCGCAGCAGCGCCCGCCCCCGCCCCGCAGAGCCCCAATTCTCGGGCAGAAGTGAAATCTCAACTCCACTTTCGCAAGCGACCTCAAAACTAGTGTCAAGCTCAATCGCCACGTTTTTCCGCCTCGGCAGATGACAAATCGGATGCCAACGCGCCGTGGCGTCAGAAGCAAACGCGTCAGCGAAAGCGCCCGACGCCACGGCGCGTTGGCGGCCGATTTGCTGCCGAGCCGCAGTTTCTGCGCGCAGCCACCGCCAAGCCGGCGCTTCTAGCCATTAGGGGGGCCCCGTTCCGCATTCCCGTCGTCTGGCGCCGCCCGTAGGGCATCCGACGCCAGACGACGGGAGTGCGGCACTGCACCTCCGAACCCCGTCGGTGGTGAGTCCCCGGGGCTACGGGGCAGCGCCCCGGGCGCAAGGCGAAAGGCTCAAGCCCCAAGCCTCTCAATCCTCAAGCCCCCTCACTCCAGCAACTCCGGCCTCCCCATCAAAATAACCCCCGCCGTCACATACACGACGTAGTCATTCAAATGCCCCTTCCCCACCAGCGTCCACGCATCGTGCGTCCCGCCCCTGACGATCGCCTCGTCCACCGCCCCACCCCCTTGGTTGTAAGCAGCCAGCGACAGCAGCCAGTCGTCGTACTTAAGCCGGTTATCGCCAAGCAACCGGATCGCCGCCTCCGTCTCCCGCTCGACGTCCAGCCGCTCGTCGACCGTGTCGCTCACTTTGAGCCCGTACTTGCGCGCCGTCCCCTTGATGAACATCCAGAGCCCGGCCCCCTGCACGACCCCTTTCGGGACTTTGACCGCGGCCATCGGCCCCAGATTCTGGTACCCCGATTCGACGAGCGGAACAGCCAGCAGTTCCCGCGGAAAGTGGCTGGCGGCCAACCTCTTTTCGATGAAATCGCGGTGCGCCTCCATCCGCTGCAGCGATTCCTTCAGGGACAAGGAGCGCCCCGGATCGGTGATGATCCGATTGATTCGCGCCAGCACATGGTCGTTCATCACGATGGGGAACTCCGGCGTGGTCGGCAGATGCGCGACCAGGTCCCGGCCTTCCGCCATGGTGAGCGGCCCGTGCGGGCGCGCGCCTTGGGCGGCGTAGGCGAGGGAAAGGACGCCGGCGCCGATGCCGACGATGAGGGTGAGGGCGAGCATGAGCGGGCGTGGCGCGCGGGGGGCGAGGGCGCGCTCGTGGCGGTAAAACAAGGCGAGTCTCCTTTCGAGTCGTGGTTTGGATTGGCTCATCCCCGCTGTGCCCGGCAGGAAGGAGCGGCATCCGAGTGCCGCCTCGGCGACGTCGACGAGGCAGCGTCCAAAGGCTCGTGGATCGAGGCGTCGGTGGCCGACCAACGCTTCGTCACAAGCGACCTCGTGCAAGTCCTGGAACGTCCTGCGCCAGAGCCTCACGAAAGGATTCAGGGGAAAGAGCAGCGACGCGCCGGCGAGGCCGAGCGCCCAGGCGGTATCGTGGTGGCGGTGGTGCTGACCCTCGTGGCGGAGCGCGACGCGCAGGTCCGCGGGGCGGGCCAGCAGCGCGGTGGGCAGGACGACGAGGGCGCGGCCAGGCAGGCGCAGCGCGAACGGCACGGGGACGTCGGACTGGGCGAGGAGGGTAAGCCTTCCCACGTGGCGAAAGGGGACGGCGCGGCGGACGACGCGGGCGACGGCGCGGGCGCCTTTCGCGGCGAGCAGAAATTCGAGCGCGACACCGAGCGCCAACACGACGGCCCAGGCATCGCGGGCATCCGCGCCGGCGCCGGCGGCTTTGTGCGCACCGGGCGCCGCGGTCGTCGCGGGCAGCGCCGCCTGCGCGTCGGCGCGGCTTTCGGCCTTGAGCCAGAGCTTCGTCGCGTCGGGCAGCACGTGGTGGCGGGGTAAGGCCCCGGCGAGCGGCCAAGCAAGCGCCGCAATTATGAAAAGTGCCCGACCCACGGTGACCCGTGCGCGCCAGCGGACCGCCCCGCGGAGCGCCGGCGCCGCCTCGATCAGGCGCAGCCAGCCGTGGAAGGCGAGCCAGGCGATGGCGAGCGATGCGTGCGCCCCGAGGTAGGCCGTCAGCAGCACGCTCATGGGGCGAGCCTCTCGTCGAGCAGGCGGCGCAGGCGCTCCAGGTCATCGTGATTCATCGCCTCGACGTCGATCAGGCGCGCGACGAGCGCCGTCGCGGCACCGTCGAAGACCGTCGTAACGAGGTGCCTGAGGGTCGAGGCCTCGTACGCGCACTTGTCGAGCAGCGGCTGGTAGACGTGCGCCTGGCCGTCCTTGCGCGAGACCAGGGCGTGCTTCTGCTCGAGGATGCGAAGAATGGTCGAGACCGAGGTGTAGGCGAGGTCGCGCCCTTCCGGAAGCCCGGCCATGACCTGGCGGACTGTCGCCTCGCCCCGGCGCCAGAGGATCGTCATGAGCTCGAGCTCGACGTCGGTGAGATGGATGGCGGCGGCTTTCGCGCCTTTGCGTATGACCATGGACTTGCCCTCGTTGGTTCTGCTTTCAGAGTAACTAAGTTTTTAGTTGGCAGTCAACTAAGCTCTTAGTTGGGGCCTCCGGGAACCCCCTCACGGTCGTGCTGCAATAGCCCATATCTCCAGACAAATTCGTGCAATGAAGCCCGTTCCGAGCGAGGTAAAGACCCATGCGTAGCGGTAAGGCGGCAGCGCTTATTTTCTCGGCTGGCTCCCTGCTCCTCGCGTGCAGGCCCACGCAGCGCACCGCCGGCGCCATCGCCCGGGACGGGGGGACGGCAGGGAACAACGTCGTCCTCGTCTACATGGGCGGCTTCAATAGCTGCGCCAGCAACGCGCCTGACGGCCTCTACGGCATGGCCAAGTTCAACGAGCTCAAGGCCGCGATCGAGGGGACGAACAAGACAGTGCTGCCGTTCTTCTCCTGCTACAACGGCATGAGCTCGACCGACATCAAGTACAAGTCCGGCAGCGGCGCCGTCCGGTCGACCACCTGGCAGAACACCCGCCTCAGCGGAACCCGTGCTGGACCAGCACGTCGCGCATCGTTTCCGCGAGCACGGGATCGTCATTGGCCGGGGCGACGCGCAGGTAGTGCGCGAAGCCGCTGTCCAGCGCGACCTTTTTGTAGGTCACGTCCATCTCATGCAGCGTTTCGATGTGGTCGGCCGTGAAGCTCACGGGCACCATCAGGAGCGTGCCGCCCCGGTGGGTGCCGGCCCCGAGCCCGGCGATGGTCGCGTCGGTGTAGGGCTTGACCCACTCGACGGGGCCGACGCGGCTCTGGAAGGAGAGGTGCCAGGTGACCTGGGCCCGGCGCTCCCCGAGCCAGGCCTCGGCCCGGGCGCGCAGCTCGACGAAATGGGCCCGGATCTCGTTGACGTAGGGGTCGCCGCGGGCGTTGTAGCGGACGGGCAGGCCGTGGGCGGAAAAGACCACGGCGACCTTGCCGCCGCCGGGTCCGGCGAGCGCCTCGGCGATCCGGGCGTGGAGCCGCTCGGCCGACCACTCCAGGTACCGCGCATTGTGCCACCAGGAGAAGACCCGCACCGAGCCGACGTCGCGGACGCCGTGCCGGCGCTCGAAGGCCAGGTCGAAGTCGCGGTAGGAGCTCACCGTCGTGCTGTGACAGAGGTGAGGGTAGAGCGACGTGACGAAGATCCGCCGGCCTTCCGGCGCCAGATCGCCGACCACCGCGTCGGCGAACGGCGCCGTGTACCGGTTCACCACGTGGACCTTGGCCGCGGGGTTGATCGCCCGGAGCGCCGCCTCGAGCAGCCGCGCCTGGATCTCTGTCATCCGGTTGATCGGGGAAAAGCCGATGCGCTCGTACTCGTGGACGACGTTCGGCGCGCGCTTCCGCGCGATGCGGCGCGCGAGCCAGGAGCGCATCCACGGCTTGAGCGGGGCGCGGATGATGAACGGGTCCTCGAAGAGGCAGCGGAGGAAGGGCTCGACCCCGGCGGCGCTCGTCGGGCCGCCGAAGTTGCATAAGACGACGTCGGGCATGGTGATTTCAGTTCAGCTTGGGGCTCAGTTGGGAAGGGCGATCTGGGCCGGGCTGTCGAGCGAGAACGCCGGGACGTCCACGTCGAAGGCCTCGCCCGCGTCCGTCTTCATGCGGTACGTGCCGGTCATCATGCCCGAGGGCGTCGGCAGGTGCGTGTAGCTCGTATAGGTGTAGGAGCTGCCCGGACGGATCAGCGGCTGGTCGCCGACGACGCCGGCGCCGCGGACCTCGATCAGCTGGCCGTGGCCGCTCATGATCCGCCAATACCGCGACTTGAGCTGGACGCCCTCCTCGCCGCGGTTGGTGATCTCGATCTCATAGCTCCACACGTAGAGGTTCTCGGCCGGGTTCGACTGCTCGGGGATGAAGAGCGGCGTCACCGAGACGTCGACCGCCCGCGTCGTCTGCCGGAAGGTGTGGCCGAGGTGCTCAGAGGTGCCGCGCGAGAGGTTGGATTCAGCCATGGTCGTCAAATCTCATTTGTGGGCGCGGACGTTTCGGTTATAAACGACAGCCGCCTGTTTTATCGCCGTGACCGAGGAGCCGCGCTTCCATGTACACACCTGAACCACCATATACTGCGGGCCTACCGCCGTTCGACAAATATTTTCACTATAAGGCCAGCGTCCAGTCGCCGACCGCCGACTGCGAATTTCTGGAGCAGGTCTACCGGGATGCGCGCGGCAAGACGCGCAAGGCCAAGGTCATGCGCGAGGACTTTTGCGGCACCTTTGCCAACTGCTGCGAGTGGGTCCAGCGCGATCCCGATCACATCGCCCACGGGGTGGACCTCGATCCCGAGCCGATCGCCTACGGCCGCGCCCACTACCTGTCCGAGCTCAAAGAAAAAGCCAAGAAGCGCGTGCACTTGCACCAGCGCAACGTCATGGACCCGAACCTGCCGGCGTCCGACGTCATCTGTGCCCTGAACTTCTCATACTTTATTTTCAAGGAGCGCGCCGAGCTGCTCCAGTACTTCACCGCCTGCCGCGAGTCCCTCAAGAAGGACGGCGTCTTCGTCATGGACTGCTTCGGCGGGACCCAGTGCTGGGAGCCGATCGAGGAGGAAACCGAGTTCGACGACCTCGGGATCTCTTACTACTGGGACCAAGTCTCCTTCGACCCGCTGACCAACCACGCGCTCTTCCATATCCACTTCAAACGCAAGAGCGAGCGCAAGCGCCGCAAGGTCTTCACCTACGACTGGCGGATGTGGACCGTGCCCGAGCTCCGGGATATCCTCCTCGACGCGGGCTTCGCCAAGGTCAACCTCTACTGGGAGGGGACGACCGATACGGGCGAAGGCGACGGCGACTACAAGCTCGCCGAGAAGGGCGAGCCCTGCGAGGCCTTCGTCGCCTACATCGCGGCGCTGAAATGAGGTGATGGATGGGCGGAGCGTACGATCCTTCGGTTTACCTCAAGGACAAGCCCGCCGAGACCGCGCCGGCGCCCGATGCCGCCGTGGAATCGCACGTCGTCCTGAACGGCGTGCGCTACCGGCGCTTTTCCTCCGACTTCGGCGCGATCCTCGTCCCGGACCTGACGCACGTCGACAAGGCGATGCTCGAGGCCGCGGCCTGCGAGGCGCCGCGCGCGACGACCATCGAGAAGTGCTTCAAGGAAGATCCCTTCTACGACGAATGCATGAAGCGACGGGAGGAGCGCGAGCGCGCCGACGGCTCGGTTACGGTCGCCCGCGCCGAGACGCGCCTCTCGGCGAACGTCAAGGCCTACGCCGAGGCGATCCTGACCACGATCCGCCGCAAATGCGGCTATGACCCCGCGCCGGCGCCCCAGAAGCTCGACATCCGGCCCGAGCTCGGCATCGAGTTCAAAGACGAGCACAAGCGCAACCCCACGACCTACAAGGTCTATACGCCAGGCCTCGGGAAGGCCCTCGGATTCAAGTCCGAGTTTTGAGCGCCTGGAGTCGGGTCCGCCGGGGGGGCCGCCGGGCAGGTCCTGCCTCTCGACAAGGGGTCCCGCCGCTCCTTATCCTGGAAGGACTCCCTCAATTCTCATCCCCTGGAGAGCGCGAAACATGCGGACGCCTGGCCTCGTTCTGTTCGGAGTCCTCGCCCTGATCGGCTGCCGTACCCAGAGCGGAAATGAGAGCGCCGTCAAGGACTTCCCGGCCGGAGCCCAGGGACGGCCGGCGCCCGAGGCCGTGATCTTCGACCTGAGCAACGACCCGGTGAGCGCGAAGGCGATCTACGACGCCTACCAATCGGAAGAGACGGGCGCGAACGGCGGGACGACGAAGTCGTACAGCGGCGACCTCTACGTATACTGCGGCCGGCAACCGGCGTCGCTCCCGGCCGGCGCGCAAGGCTTCCCCGGCCCCGGCACCTTCAACTGTACGGCCGGCGCCCCCATGCACTTCCCTCCGGGCGCCCAAGGGCTTCCGGCGCCCGCGATGATCGGCGTCACCGGCAAGCCGGCGCAGGCGCTCTACACCGCGATGACGGTGCCGGAGCTGGACTCCGACGGCTAGCCGAATGCACGCCGCGAATCGAGCGGTGAAAACGGGCCCCGGCCGCTTCCTTGGAGCGGTCGGGGCGCGCGCATTCATCCTCTTTTTCCTCAGCGCGCCCGCCGCCGCCGCGCCGCTCGTCGTCGGCGATCCCGCCGGCTTGCCGCGCCTCTCGCCCGATCCGGCCGCCGCGCTCCGCGCCTCGCCCGCCTTCGCCATGGTCGCCGACACCGTGCGCGCCGACTTAGAGGACGGCCTCCGCGCGCTCGCCGCCCGGCGCGCGACGTACACCGGCGGCACCGTCTGGTTCGACCCCACCTGGCTGACCTCGCCCGAAACCCGCTTCGTCCTCGCCGCCGTCGTCCACCGCCCCGACCGCGCCCTCGTCCTGCCGGAGACCTGCGGCGAGACGCGCCTCGTGTACCGCCTCCAGCGCCGCGAGGAGCTGCCCGGCGGCGGCGCGCTGCCGTTCATGATGACGCTGGTCCACGCCGTCCCGAGGGCCGCGGACTGCGGCGCGTATTGGCGCGCGCCGGAGCCGCTCGAGGCGCTGGTGGCCCGCGGTTTTTCCCGCGTCGAGATCAACCTCCAGTCGAGCCGTTGGGCCGGCGACGGCAAGGGCCGCTTCCTCGACCAGGTGCGGTATCTGATGCGCGTCTTCGCGCCGGACGCCGCGGGCGGGCTCAAAATCGCGCCCCTCGAGAACTCGCCCGACGTCGAGCGCCTCGGCGCCAGCCCGCGGCTCCGCGCCGCGCTCCTCGACTGGCTCGCCGCGCCCGGCACCCTCGCCGCGATCGACGCCGGCCGCGCGCTGCTCCCGGAAAACTTTCTGGCGCTCCGCGCCGAATCCGTCACCCCTTTAGGCCTCGCGCGCCTGGCGAACCGCCCGTTCAGCGCCGCGTTCGCCCCCGCCGCCTTCGCGCGCCTGCCGCTGGCCGCCTTTCCGCGTCTGCAAACCCCCGCCGGCCTCCTCCGCCGCCTCGACACCCTGACCTGCGTCGGCTGCCACCAGAGCGCGAGCATGGCCGGCTTTCACGTGCTCGGTCGCGAGACGGCCGTCGTCGACGGGCCCGGCCTGCGGGCGCCATTTTCGGTTCATTTCATGGCGATGCAGCCGTGGCGGGAAGCCTTTGCGCTGACCCAATCCGGCCTGGTACCCGACCCCGAGCGGGTCGCGCTCGCGGGCCGTTCCGGCGGCCCCTGCGGTCTCGGTGACGCCGCGTTTTCCGGCTGGACCTGCGACGCCGGGCTCGTCTGCCACGCGGCACCCCTCGCCGTCGCGCCGGCTCTTGGCGTCTGCACTCCCCCCGTTCCCATGGCCGACGGCGACCCGTGTGAACGGGCCGGGCTCACCGCGCAGTGGCACGGCGAACGGGACGACTTTCGCGAGCTGGAGCTCCTGGAGTGCGGCGGCGGCGGCGTTTGCGCCTCGACGGCGAACGGATTTCCCAGCGGCATGTGCTCGACGCTCTGCTCCGCCGACACCCCGTCGACGCGGTGCGCGCCGGTGCCGACCCTAGGCCCCTTCAGCGGGTGCCGCGACGCCGGCGGCTCCTTTGCGAGCTGCCTCGCCAGGTTTCACGTGCGCACCGCCATGCGGCGCTGCCAGGTCAGTGCGGACTGTCGTCCCGACTATGTTTGCCTGGATTTCGATGTCGAGAGCGGCATTTGTTCGCCGCCGTATGTTTCGCCGCGCTTGAGCGTCGAGCATCACCGGTGATCTCAGTTATTGGAATGCAATTCCAGATTGAGCTCTACCGCCCCCTTATTCGGCAGACACTCGATCGCCCCGTCGAGGGAGTTCCGCCGAAACACCAAATTCTGTTTGCCCGCCAACGCCGCCGCCTTGACCGTCCCTTGCACCACAAGGTCGCGCCCAACGACCCGGACCTTCGACGCTGCCGTCAGATATAGCCCGGATTCGATGATGCAGTCATCGCCGAGCGGAATGCCGAGCCCGGCATTCGCCCCGATCAGGCAATTTTTCCCGACCGTAATGACGATCGCGCCGCCCCCGGAAAGGACGCCCATCGTGCTGCAGCCGCCGCCGAGGTCGCTCCCGGCGCCGACGAAGACGCCGGAGGAAATCCGCCCCTCGACCATGTTCGGGCCCTCGGTGCCGGCGTTGAAGTTGACGAAGCCTTCCTGCATCACCGTCGTGCCGCTGCCGAGGTAGGCGCCGAGGCGGACGCGGGCGGCGTCGGCGATCCGGACGCCCGTGGGTACGACGTAGTCGGTCATGCGGGGGAATTTGTCGACGCTCATGACCTCGAGGGCGTCGCCTTTGAGCCGGGCGGCGAGCCGGGCCTCGATGAGCTCGGCCGGGTCGATGGCGCCTTTGTTGGTCCAGGCGACGTTCGGCAGGATCTTGAAGATGCCGGTCAGGTCGAGCCCGTGCGGGCGCACCAGCCGGTGCGACAGCAGGTGGAGCTTGAGGTAGGCCTCGGGGACGGACTGCGGCGCGGCGTCGGTCGCGAGGAACGTCGCGATCACCGGGCGCGCGCTGTTGCCGAAGCGGGCGAGGGCGGTGCCGGCGAGCGCCTTGAGGGCCGTGCGTTGCTCGGCGTGGAGCTGGATCGCGCGGTTGCCGCCGGACTCGAGGTCGTAGCCGACGATGCGCGCCAGGTCGCGGACGGCCGCCTCGTCGGGGTGCAGGAGGGGCTGGGCGTAGAACACCTCGAGCCACTCGCCCTTGGAGTTCTGGGTTCCGAGCCCGAGCGCGCAGGCGAAAAGCGGCATCGTATCAAGCCTCCCCGGACAACTTCGCTTCGTAGCAGCACCCGCAGGCGGGCAGGTATTTCTCTTCGGCGCCGAGGTCGATCACCGGCCCGTCGCGCGTCGGGACGCCGTCGGCGAACTTCAGGTTGAAGACGGCCTTGCGCTTGCAAAAAAAGCAGGTGGTCTTGATCTCGGTGATCTCGTCGGCGAGCTCCATGAGCCGGCGCGAGCCCTCGAAGAGCTGGGTGCGAAAGTCCCCGCGCAGCCCGTAGCAGATCACCGGGACGCCGCGGTGCGACGCGATGTGGCGCAGCTGGTCGACGACGCTCGGGCTCAGGAACTGCGCCTCGTCCACGAGCACGCAATCGATCAGGTCGAAGGCCGCCGGCGGCAGCGTCGCATCACCCTTGATCAGGAGGTCGGCCTCGCGCTCGAGCCCCGCCCGCGACTTGATGAGCGAGGCGCCGAAGCGCACGTCGAGCTCGGGCTTGATGAGCAGGACGCGCTTGTCCTGCTGCGTGTAGGAGTGGGCGACGGCGAGCAGATTCAGCGTCTTGGCGCTGCCGACCGTGCCGTATCGAAAATAGAGTTTCGCCATTGGTTTACCGGTGCTCCTGCGAGGCGGCGATTAAAGCACGGCAGCTTGGGGCGGGCCTACAGGAAAAGCGTGAAGCCCCCGATCAGATGCACGCCCGATTCGGTGAATTCGTCGCCTTTATCGGGTTTGAGGCTCTTGATGCGGTATTCGATCGCCGGGTTGATCGCCGCGAATCCCGTGAGAAAAAGGTTGAGGCCGCCGCCGACTTTCACGATCGGGCCGCTCGCCTTGGCCGCGTCCCCGTCCCCGATCTTCGTCTGCCGGAGCCCGTAGCCCGCGCCGAGGTAAACGAAGGGCACGGTCAGACTGTGGTTGATGTCGGTGAAGTTCCACTTGAACATCGGCGTGATCGACAGCCCGATCGTCGAGGAATCCGCGCTCGTCGTGACCGGCTTGCCGGCGGCGTCCGGCGCCGTCACCTCGGCCTTGCTCGCGTCATAGAGGACGCCGAGCTCGCCGCCGATCGCCGCGTGGCCCAAGATGAAGAGGATCCGCACGCCGATGTCGACGTTGGTCGCGGACTGCGGCTCCGCCGAGCCGGTCTTGCGGTTGAGGAACGAGATGTCGCCCGCGCCGCCCGCCTCGGCCTTGTACGGGGTATCGACGCCGATCTGCTCGCGGTGGACACCGACGCCGTTGTCGTTGTCCTCGGCGGCCTTGATTTCCGGGGGGCCGAAGTCGTCCTCCTCGGCGTGCTTCTTTTTCCGCTTGGTCCTTTTGGCCAGCATCGGGGTATGGGAATCATGCAGCGACGGCGAGTACCCGTCGTCGGCGCGCGCCGGGAGTGCGAAGGACCAGGCAACGAGCGCGGCGAGCAAGGCGAGCAGGATCGGCATGTGAGCTCAGGGCCTCCGCTGGGGGTGTGGAGTTTGTCTATTGGTTAAGCCAGTTTATCCTAAACGACCGGCGATCGTCGAGGTGCCTCGTCCGGGCGGCGTCCCGGACCCGGCGGCCCTGGCGGCCATCGGCCGCCTCCGGGTCGAGGTCTGGCGCGATGAAGGCGTTCTCGCCCAAGAGCTTTCGGACCAGGGCCGCTGGCTCGACCCGTTTGACGCGGGCTGCCGGCACTGGATCGTGCGCGACCCGGCGGATCCCGAGCTGCTCCTGGCCTGCGCGCGCCTCTCCTTCCACGACGCGCTCCTGGGCAGCCCCGACGGCCCGGTCTGGCGGGACCATGGCCGGGAGGTGCCCGTCCCCGTCGGCAACCTCGCGAAGCTGGTCGTCCGCCGGGACGCCCGGAGGCAGGGCCTCGCCTCCGGGCTCAACGAGGTCCGGATCGCCGCCGCGCGCGCCATGGGGCTCCAGACCCTCACCGTCACCGCCTCGGACGCGAACGCCAGACTGCTCTTCGCCCAAGGGTTTCGGGACCTGGGCTGGACGGTCTGCTTCGCCAACCGCCCCGGCTTTCCGTTCCGCGCCCTCGAGCTCGTCCTTTCATGCGCAAAGTGAATAATCGTATACCGTTCATTTCAGAGAGGGAATGCGGTACGCCGGTCTCCTGATAGCCATAAATCCAGGGGAGGCTTCTGAGCGCCATGCCGTCGTTCCTGCGTATTTTCCTGCTACTGATCACCCCGTTCGGCCTGGGCCTCCCGGCCGCCGCGGCCACGCTCGTCCCGCGCGCGACGCCCCCCGGCGTCACCGCCGCCGTCGCCCGCGTTTATGAGCTCGGCCGCAACCAACTCGACGTCGGCGGCGTCGCCTCGGTCCGCGCCTTCGCCGTCGCCGGCCCTCGCGGCTCGCTCGAGGAGGTCGTCGCCCTCGTCGTCGGCGCCGTAAAAGACGACCGCGAAAGCGCGCTACTGCCGCTTTGCAACGATAGGTTGGCGGACACCGCGGACGCCGGCGGCGCCGGCTTCGACCGGGCCTGCGCCCGGTGGCTCGTGGCGAATGCCGCCGAAAAGCGGGCCCTTTCCTGGATCGGAAACCTGGCGACCGAGTTGGCCGGCGCCGGGCCCGACGCGCCGATCGCGACCGATCTGGCGCTCGTCCGGTCGTTCGTGCTGGACAGTGTGGGGGCGAATTACGTCGAGCTCGGCGCCCACGCCGACCTCTTCAGCGTGGACGTGGTGACGGCGATTCTGGTCGACCCCACGCGGACCCGCATCGTCGTGCTGCACTACGACGCTGGCGCCTGACCCCTGGGTCTCGAAATCCGGCATCGGTTTGCCGAGATGGTGATGTGTAAAGCCCCGGCTGGGGTTCCCGGCCGGGGCTCTGTTTCACAGCGTAAATAGGTGCCGCTGGCGCTCGACCATGGCGAAGTAGATCCCGCCCCGCGCCATCAGCTCCGCGTGCGTCCCGGCCTCGGCGAGCGCCCCGTCGTTCACGACGGCGATCAGGTCGGCGTGCGTGATGGTGCTCAGGCGGTGGGCGATGACGAGCGTCGTGCGGCCTTTGAAGAGCTCGCGCAGCGCCGCCTGGATGAGCTGCTCGCTCTCGGTGTCCAGGTTGGACGTCGCCTCGTCGAGGATCAGGATCTCCGGGTCCGCGAGGATCGCGCGGGCGATGCTGAGGCGTTGGCGTTGGCCGCCCGAGAGCTTCACGCCGCG